>JBNKQT010000069.1:0-10095 GCA_050297115.1 Ensifer sp.
TGCCGGATTTTCGGAGCCGGTCAGACCAAGGTGCTCCAGCAGATATTGCACGCGATAGGGATCATCACCCGGTCCAAGGCCCGCCTGAGCGTAGGCCTCAATGGTCTCATAACCCGCAAAATCCGGCGCCTGTTCCAGATAGCGGACCGTTGCCGATGGGTGGCGGAAAATTTCGCCGCTCTGTGCTTCTGCCAGACCAGCGGCAATCTTCAGCAATGTCGATTTTCCCGAACCATTGCGCCCCACAAGGCAGATGCGGTCGCCGGGTTCGACCTGCAGGTTTGCACCCGCCAGAAGCGGTGTGCCGCCAAAGGTGAGATGAATATCGTCGAGTTTGAGAATGGGCGGTGCCAAAGGTCAGGCTCCTGTCAGGTCGAAAGGGCGGGCAATAAGGATTGCCTTGCCCGATTTGATCGTTACGGTGATGGGGCCGTTGGCCACATTGGAAATGGTGCGTGAGGAGCCCAGTTCCAGTTCAATAGCATTCAATGGGTAGCGTGCATTGGATATGGAAAGGCCTGTCAGGTCGGCGAATGCGATGATCGAAAAGAGGCTGTCTTTCGGCAGATCGAACTCGCGTTCACCGGGAAGCAGAGGCCACCCTTCCTCCTCGCCGGAGGTTAGTGTCGTCGGGATACCACGCTCCTCGAGCGAAAGCGCAAACAGCATATGCATCAGGGCATGGTCGGTGCGTTCGCCGCCCAGCGCGCCAGCGAAAATCAGTGATGTTGCGCCTTGGTCAAGTGCTGCTCTTGCAGCAATTTCGCCGTCAGTTTCGGCCTTTTGCGGCTGGTAGGGTGTGCGTTTCACATCCGGCCAGCGCGTCAGAATTTCGTCGGTGGAAGAATCGAAATCACCAACCCATAATTCCGGTATCAAACCCAAGGCTTCCGCATGGCGCATGCCACCATCAGCGGCAATCGTGCGCGTGCCGTTAACAAGCTGGCGCGTGCGATCGGTTATCTCAAGATCGCCGCCAAGAAGAATGGTGAATGCCGTCATAGCCGCGCCAATAGCGCAAATTCCTTCATCAGGCAAAGCCAATCGCCTGTTGCAATCCAATCTTTGCAGCGCTACATCTCATCTCGCTCTAACGGGGTGCCAATTCACGGCTGAGAGGCTTCACGCCAACCCGAAGAACCTGATCCGGTTAACACCGGCGGAGGGATTAGACGTCTTGCAAAGCCCAAGAAGCGCCTATCCCGTTCAACAATTGAGAGGAGGCGCTGATGCGCAACAAAACATCTATTTTTCTGGCGGCCGTTGCCGCGCTCGTCACCACATCGGCTGCGCAGGCAGCGGATAAGGTGCTTAATATCTATACCTATGAGAGCTTTACCTCAGAATGGGGACCTGGCCCTCAGGTGAAAGAGGCGTTTGAAAAGACTTGCGGCTGCGAGGTTAATTTTACAGGCGTTGAAGATGGTGTGGCACTCTTGAACCGCTTGAAGCTGGAAGGCGAGGAAACCAAAGCCGATATCGTGCTCGGCCTTGATACCGGTTTGATCGCTGACGCCAAGGCAACCGGTCTTTTCGCACCTGCCGATATTGATACATCGGCGGTTAATGTGCCGGGCGGTTTTTCCGATGCGGTTTTTGTTCCTTACGATTACGGCCATTTTGCCGTGATTTATGACAGTCAGGAGATGAAAACGCCGCCTGCCAGCCTGAAAGAGCTGGTGGAAGGCAACCCTGATCAGAAGATTGTTATTCAGGACCCGCGGACCTCTACACCGGGTCTGGGGCTGCTGCTCTGGATGAAATCGGTTTATGGCGATGATGCAGGCAGAGCCTGGGCAAAGCTGCGTGAGCGCATTTTGACTGTGACACCGGGCTGGTCGGAGGCCTATGGGCTGTTCACCAATGGCGAGGCACCAATGGTTCTGTCTTATACAACCTCACCTGCCTATCATATGGTGGTTGAGGGCACCGACCGCTATCAGGCCGCCGCCTTCTCCGAAGGCCATTATGTGCAGATTGAAGTGGCGGGCATGACCAAAACAAGCGCCAACCCGGAGCTTGCAAAGGATTTCCTGTCCTTCATGGTCAGTCCCGCGTTTCAAGACATTATTCCTGAAACAAACTGGATGTTCCCGGCAGCCAAGACCTCAAAGCCGCTCGCCGGAGCCTTCGACAAGCTGGTCAAGCCGGAAAACACATTCCTGATGAGTGCGGAGGATGTTTCCGCCAACCGTCGGGCATGGGTTGATGAATGGCTTGCGGCCATGGGCACCCAGTAATGCGGCTTGCTGCGCGGCAAATCGTCAATGCTGATATTGCCGCCGGGACATTAGTTCTCGGCGGTATCGGCATTTTTGTTGTCGCAGCCCTTCTGCCATTGCTGCAAATTGGCAGTGCGGGGATTTACGAGACAATCCTGTCACCGCGCACGCTTCATATCCTGCAATTCACCCTTTGGCAGGCCTTTTTGTCGACTGTGTTTTCAATCCTTGGCGCCGTTCCGCTGGCCAGCGCGCTTGCCCGCAGGCCTCATTTTGCAGGGCGTATCTGGATCGTTCGCCTTATGGCCGCGCCCATGGGCCTGCCTGCACTGGTCGGCGCCTTTGGTATTCTTGCGGTCTGGGGCCGCCAGGGCGGGCTTAACGATTTGTTTGACGCTACCGGGTTCGGCCGCCCCATCCAGATTTACGGCCTTTTTGGCATTCTTCTGGCGCATGTGTTCTTCAATCTGCCACTGGCAGCTCGCTTGATGCTGGCCGGGCTGGAACGCCTGCCGCCGCAATATTGGAAACTTTCTGCCAGTCTCGGCATGGAGTCGTTTCAAATTTTTCGCCTTGTTGAATTGCCCGCAATCCTTCGCCTGCTGCCGGGTGTCGCCGGTCTCATTTTCATGCTCTGTGCCACATCCTTCACGCTGGTTTTGCTTTTGGGCGGCGGGCCTGCCTCAACAACGTTGGAAGTGGCAATTTATCAGGCGCTGAAGTTTGATTTTAACCCCGCGCTTGCCGTTACACTCAGCCTCTTGCAGATCGTTTTGATGGGCGCGCTTTTGATCACGCTTACACTTCTGCCGTCCTCGCAAGAAGACCGCGCGATCAGCCAGACGCGTCACCGCCGTTTTGATGGGCGTAGTCTGCTTGTGCGAGGGCTTGATGTCGTAGTCATCGCGCTTTTTGTCCTCTTTTGTGCCTCACCGCTCATCGCTGTTCTATTGCAAGGGGTCAGCGCTTCATTCGCTGGCCTGTTTTCGCGCTCTCTCTTTTGGAGTGCTGCAGGTACGAGTGCCTTGATCGCTGGCACAGCGGCATTGTTGTCTGTTCTCTTTGCCTATGCACTATCTGTTGCACGCTATGGCCTGGGGCAAAGCAAAGCAGGCTATGCAAGGCTTCTGTCCGGCGTGATGGCGGGATGCGGGTCGCTGGTATTGGTCTTGCCGCCGGTAGTTCTTGCCACGGGCTGGTTCTTGCTCCTGCGCGGGCAGGGTGAGGCCGCGCCCTACATATTGGTCACCGTTATCAATGCGCTTATGGCGCTTCCATTCACGATCCGGGTCATGGAACCGGCCATTGTTACCCATCGCAAGCGCGTTGACAGGCTTTGCGAAAGCCTTGATTTGAGCGGTTGGAGCCGTTGGCGCATTGTCGATTGGGCAAATCTGAAAAAGCCATTTGCCATGGGCTTTGCGTTTGCCGCTGCCCTCTCGCTGGGCGACCTCGGTGCGGTTGCTCTGTTTGGCGGCAATCAGATCACCACGCTGCCCTGGCTCATGTATGCAAGTCTTGGGAGCTACCGCTCTGACGATGCGGCGGCAATTGCCCTGATCCTGGCGCTCGTTTGCCTGAGCCTGGCGGTTCTGGGTGCCCCGAAAAATCGGCAGGGAGCTGGAATATGACAGCGGCTGTTCACCTGAACAATGTTCGACTTCGTCTTGGGGGCATGTCGTTTGCGTTCGATCTTGATGTTGAGGCGGGATCGTTTGTCGCCATTTCCGGGCCTTCCGGTGCTGGCAAGACAACGTTGTTCAATCTGATTGCGGGTTTTGAGAAGCCCGATTCCGGTCAGGTGCTGATTGACGATGTGCCGATGAATGGCCTTGCGCCGGGCAAGCGCCCTGTTTCGCTCATTTTTCAGGAACATAACCTCTTTGCGCATTTGAGTATCTTTTCCAACGTTGCGTTGGGTGTTAGTCCGTCGCTCAAACTGGCGGCGGATGATCGGGGCCGAATAGAAACGGCGCTGCGACAGGTTGGACTGGCGGGGTTTTCAGATCGTCTGCCCGGCTCGCTATCGGGTGGCGAACGACAGAGAGTGGCCTTTGCGCGAGCGCTTGTGCGCAAACGGCCCGTATTGCTGCTTGATGAACCCTTTGCAGCGCTTGACCCGCAGTTGCGGGCTGAGATGGGCGACCTTCTTGTCAAACTCCATAAGCGGGAAGGAATAACCATTTTCATGATTACCCATGATCCTGCAGAGGCTCAAAAACTGGCAGATCGAACCATTCGCGTTGCCGATGGGCATATCGCAAATTGACGGCCCTGGTCTCCAAACGCCACAATTTGGCCTATGCATTATGGCACAGGCATTTTTCATATGGTGCCTATGCAAAGCTGAAGCAAATCGGTTAGGTTGCGCGCATGTATGCCTGCTGTCCTTGGTGGCAGCCTTCGGGATGGTCTTGATCGGTTTATGAAAACGAGAAATTTTGATTTTGGGAAATGTGGCTTGCCGCGTCGCCGCAGGCTTGGTGTTTGTGGTGCCTTGTCGGTATTGATGCTGCTTTCCTCCTGCCAGAGTGTGTTCAACCTTTCCGACAAAGACTCGATCGGCCCGTCTGGATCGCCACAAATTGTATCCGAAGTGCAGAAGAATGATCCGCGCGCCAAGCTGGGGGCACGCGAGCATCCCAGCATTCTGGCCAGTTATGGCGGTGAGTATAAGGATGAAAAGACGGAAAAGCTGGTGGCGCGCATTGTTGGTGCGTTGACGGCTGTTTCGGAAAATCCCGCACAATCCTACCGCATTACCATTCTCAACTCTCCGGCCATCAATGCATTTGCGCTCACCGGTGGCTACCTCTATGTCACGCGCGGGCTCCTGGCGCTTGCCAATGATGCCTCTGAAGTTGCCGCTGTTCTCGCCCATGAAATGGCGCATGTGACAGCCAACCACGGCCTTCAGCGTCAGCAACGCGAAGAAGCAGAGGTGATTGCAAGCCGGGTTGCTGCAGAACTGCTTTCAAGTGATCTGGCTGGCCAGGAGGCGCTTGCGCGTGGAAAGCTGCGGCTGGCTGCCTTCTCGCGAAATCAGGAATTGCAGGCTGATGTTATCGGTGTGCGTACGCTGGGCGAGGCGGGCTACGACCCCTATGCCGCGTCCCGCTTCCTTCAGTCGATGGCGGCTTATGCGAACTTCAATGCGGATGATGCTCAGGCCACTTCCGGGCTCGACTTCCTCTCCAGCCATCCCAGCGCCCCACGGCGTGTGGAACTGGCCAAGCGCCATGCCCGCAAGTTTGGCATGGAAGGCAAGGTCGGTGAGACGGGACGTGATTACTATATGGAAGGCATTGATGGTCTTCTTTATGGCGACCGGCCTGAAGAAGGTTATGTGCGTGGAAACACGTTCCTGCATGCCGGGCTTGGCATTCGTTTCACCGTGCCTGCGGGCTACAAGATAGACAACAAGGTGGAAGCGGTTCTGGCGACCGGTCCGGGTGATGTTGCCGTTCGCTTTGATGGTGTTTCCGCCAGCCGCCGTATTTCGCTGGGTGATTATATCCAGAGTGGCTGGGTGACTGGTCTCGACCCCAAAAGCATTCGCGAAACAAAGCTGAACGGGCTTGATGCGGCCACCGCGCGGGCCAGCGCCGATCGCTGGGATTTCGATGTGACTGTCATCCGCGACGGCGGGCAGATTTACCGCTTTTTGACGGCTGTTCCGAAGGGCAGCGGCAGCCTCCAAGGTGTGGCAGGCTCCATTCGAAACACATTTCGCAAGATATCATCGGCAGAAGTCCGCGATCTGAAGCCGCTGCGCATTCGCGTTGTCACCGCAAAGGCTGGAGACACGGTTGCCAGTCTTGCAGGTCGCAATCGCGGCACAGATCGCAAGCTGGCGCTCTTCCGCATGCTCAATGCGCTACCCAGAAGCGCTGCCGTTGTACCCGGTCAAAAGTACAAGATCGTATCGGAATAAAAAAACCCTGCTGAAGCCGGGTTTCATGAATATCGCGAAAGAAATGCTGATTACGCGGCGGCTTCTTCGCCGTCTTCACCTTCAGCGTCGTCCTCGTCGGTGGTTTTGCCACGCTTGGGACCCTTGTTCAGGTTTACCTCAATCAGGCGAACAGCTTCCGTTTCCGAAACCTTGTTCACAGCTGCGATTTCGCGTGCCATACGGTCAAGCGCTGCTTCGTAAAGCTGGCGTTCGGAATAGGACTGTTCCGGCTGGTTTTCAGCGCGGTAAAGGTCGCGAACAACTTCTGCAATCGAGATCAGGTCGCCGGAATTGATCTTGGCATCATATTCCTGAGCGCGGCGCGACCACATCGTGCGTTTGACGCGGGCCTTGCCCTGAACAACCTTCAAAGCGCGCTCAACGAAATCGGTTTCGGAAAGCTTGCGCATGCCGATGCTCACGGCCTTGGCAACCGGAACTTTCAGGCGCATTTTATCTTTTTCAAAGTCGATGACGAAGAGTTCGAGCTTCATGCCCGCGACTTCCTGCTCTTCAATAGCCACAATCTGCCCCAC
This sequence comes from Ensifer sp., assembly GCA_050297115.1. Classification (GTDB taxonomy): domain Bacteria; phylum Pseudomonadota; class Alphaproteobacteria; order Rhizobiales; family Rhizobiaceae; genus Ensifer_A. Next base: position 6,714 of record JBNKQT010000069.1, read on the forward strand.
GCCATGAGCCGGATAAACGATGGATTCACCGGTCTTGAAGTTATGGCGGTTTGCTGATTTCTTCTGCTGGGTCGTCATGCGTTTCAATAACTCCCTGTTACGCTTCCGGCGAGACGAAATATTGCCGGATAGTCGGGCCCACTGTCTGGCGGGTCCAAAAGTTATGTTCAGGCCAGAAGGCAGACGAGATTGAGCAATGCGGTCGTGATTTTGCAACGCGGTGTTGCAATAATTTGGGATTGGCCGCGGTGTCGGATCGTTTGCTTTCGTGATGCTGGTAAGGGCGCAAAAGCGCCCATTTCTTGAACAGTGGAAGTAAGCTATCACAAAAAAGCGAAGAAATCAATGATTTGCTAACAATAGGACAAGCAGGCTGCCCTATTGCTTTCAAACCAAGGTTAACGCGCACGTAAGATGCCGTTGTTTCGGTGGGCTAATCAGTCGCCCTTGCCGGGATTGGTCGAGAAGTATTTCTCAAGCTTGCCCTCTTCTCCGTCATATTTCTCCGCATCTTCCAGCGGTTCGCGTTTAACGGTGATGTTAGGCCACTCTGAGGCGTATTTCGTATTGATCTCCAGCCAGTTTTCAAGCCCCGGCTCAGTGTCGGGCTTGATGGCTTCAGCCGGGCATTCCGGTTCACATACACCGCAGTCGATGCATTCATCGGGATGGATGACGAGAAAGTTCTCGCCCTCGTAAAAGCAGTCCACAGGACAGACTTCTACACAGTCGGTATATTTGCAGCGAATGCAGTTATCGGTGACGATATACGTCATGCGGCGCTCCAGTAATTCAATTCCGGTGTTGCTACACCATCAATTCATGGCGTCAGGTAAAGGCTTTGGCCAGCCTTGGCAAGATCAAACGATGCTCAAAATCGTCGCGCCTGTAGCACAGGATTTCAATCGCGCTTTTTCTGGCGCTTGTTGAAGGTCAATTCTTGCCCAAAAGCCGGTTTATGGCACGTCGGTCTTTCTTTTCCGGGCGGCCGGCACCCGGCGCCCTTGTTGCGATTTCATAAGGCGTCAGTTCTTCCTTCGGCGGCGGTGGTGGAGAGTGGTCCTCATAAAGCAGCCGGGCTTCCTGATAAGGCCCCCGACGAACGCCGCCGCTGACAACTTTCAGCACGAGGTCGCGGCGGTCGAGAACGATTTCCACCGTATCTCCCGGTTTTATGTTCACGGATGGTTGTGCAATGCGGCTGCCGTTCACCTTTACCCGGCCATCTGAAATCAGGCCCTGCGCCAGCGAACGGGATTTTGCCATGCGGGCAAAGAAGAGCCATTTGTCGATGCGCTGTTTTGCAACGATTTCAGGCTCTTCTGCCATAGCTTACTTCTTCAACTGGTCTTTCAGAGCAGCCAGTTTTGCGAAAGGTGAATCCGGGTCGATCGGCTTTTCCTTGCGCTGTGGCGGGCGTCCGCCATCCTTGCGCGGGCCACCCTTGTTGGGTGCGCCTTTGCCGCCGCCCTTGCCCTTGTGAGGGGGCTTGCCGCGGCCACGGTTCTGGTTTTCACCGCCCGGCGCCAGGCGTCGGCCACCATGGCGCTGCTGGTTGTCGTTGCGGCCACCCGGGCGCCACAGGAGAACCGGCTTGGGCTCTTCTTCGGTGGTGGTTGCAGTTTCAGCCGAATTTTCTTCTGCAATGGCTTCGTCTGCCGACGCTTCAGCGGGAGCGGCTTCTGGCTTGGCTGGAGCAGCCGTTGCTTCCTCAGCAGCTGGTGTGGCTTCAGTTTCTGCCGCCACTTCTTCACCTTCGGCTTTTGCCGGGGCAAATTTGGCGTCCTGTTCAGCCATATAGGTCGCCGCTTCTTCAGCGGATACGCTGTCAGCGCGGTAGCCGAGGCCCTTGAGGATTTCTTCAATGTCATCGGCCGTTGCGCCGAGAATGGAAAGCATGGCCGGTGTTGTTACGAAGCGGCGACCATCATAGGCACCCTCCGGGCGCGGGCCACTTTCCGGCTTCCATTGCAGAAGCGGACGGATCAGGTCTGCCAGACGTTCCAGAATGTCGATACGCACCGCGCGCTTTCCGAGGAAGCGGAAGCCTGCAAGCTTGTAGAATGTGCGCTCAAAACTGTTGTCGGCAACAATCGACGTGCGGCCTGCTGCAAGAGCCGGGATCAGCTCGCCATAGCCAGGCTTGTCCGTTGCATCATTATGCAGTGCCCACAAAAGCGTAATCAGTTCAGCCGGTGCAGGCTTCAAAAGTGCGGGCATGAAAATGTGGTACGCGCCGAAACGCACACCCAGCTTGCGCATTGCGCCACGGGCTGTCTGGTCGAGGCTCTTTACCTCTTCGGCCACGTCGCGGCGGAAGAGGACACCGAGGTTTTCAACCAGCTGGAATGCGAGGCCCTTGGCAATGCCTTCAAGCTCTTCATCGCGCGAGAGATCATCCAATGGCTTGAGAATTGTTGCAATCTGATGGTTCACAAAACGCTCAATGCGGCTTGCCACATGATCACGGGCAGGGCCGGTGAGCTGTTCGTCAGCCAGCAGTACAATGCGCGGGCGCAGAATGTTGTCACCCGCTGTCAAATGAGCAACCGGGTCACCCACCCAGCGCACGATACCATCTGAGCCGAGAGCCAGATCATTGTTTCCGGCAGCATGAATGCGCGCAGCGCGCGCTTCATATTCCAGCGCCAGCGCCTTTTGCGCAGCAGCGGCCATGGCCTTGCTTTCCGCGCTCTCACCGGCTTCGGCAAGCGTAAAGCGGAAACCCGCCAATTGTCCCACGTGATGGCCTTCTACAAAGACATCACCATTTACACTGATTTCAGCTTCCAGCATCGCATTCTCTCTCAAGCGCTTCATGAGCACAGATGTCCTGCGATCAACAAAGCGTTTCGTCAACCTTTCATGAAGCGCATCGGACAATTGGTCCTCAATTTCGCGCGTTTTTTCTTGCCAGTGTGTCGGATCGGCAAGCCATCCGGGGCGGTTGGACACATAGGTCCAGGTTCTGATCTGTGCAATCCGGGCCGAAAGCGTATCAATTTCGCCATCGGTTCGGCCTGCCCGTTTCACCTGTTCGGCCATGTAGTCTTCATTGATATGGCCACGCCGGATCAGATCGGCATAAAGGGTCAGAATAATGTCGGCATGTTGCGCCGGTGTGATACGTCTGTAGTCGGGAAGCGCGCAGGCCTCCCAAAGCTTCTCAACGCGCTCGGCATTTGTTGCCATATCTTTAACTTCGGGAAGCTTGGATAAGGTTTCCAGCGCCAGAATGTCGACTGCAGGCAGTGCGCGGGTGAGGCCCGGCAGGGTCGGCGTTGCATTCAGGCTCTGGTCCAGATCGCGCAGCGATGAAAAGTCGAGCGCCTTGGAGCGCCACTGCAGAACCTTCACCGGGTCAAACTGGTGGCTTTCGATA
>JBNKQT010000070.1:0-6153 GCA_050297115.1 Ensifer sp.
GGCAACCGGACATTCTTTGCCTGCAGGAAACGAAGTGCCCGAACGACCTGTTCCCGTTCGACCCGCTTCGTGAGGTTGGTTATGAACATATCGAGATCCACGGCCAAAAGGGCTACCATGGTGTGGCGACCATCTCGAAACTGCCATTGAGTGCCGTTGAGGCGCGTGATTTCTGTAATGTCGGCGATACACGCCATATTTCCACACGCTTTAGCGCCGGTTCCAAGGAAATCCGCCTGCACAACTTCTATGTTCCCGCAGGCGGCGACGAACCAAACCGGGATGTGAACCCGAAATTTGGCCACAAGCTGGATTTTCTCGATGAGATGAAAACCATGCATGCCGACGCCGAATCCGGCGTGTCCTCCATTTTGGTCGGAGACCTGAATATCGCACCGCTGGAAAACGATGTCTGGTCGCACAAACAGCTTCTCAAAATCGTCTCCCACACCCCTGTCGAAACCGATGGTTTGAAGGAAGTAATGGCAAAAGGTGCATGGGCGGACCTGATGCGCCAGGCAATTCCCGAGCCGGAACGCATCTATACCTGGTGGAGCTACCGCGCCAAGGACTGGAGTGCTGCCGACAAAGGTCGCAGGCTTGACCACATCTGGTCCTCACAGGATTTGAGCCCACACCTGCGCGGCATTGAGGTGCTGCGTGAAGCACGCGGCTGGGAAAAACCATCCGACCACGTGCCGGTAATCGCGGAATTTGACCTGTGATACCCCAATAGCCACGCCAAATCTGAGCCCCCGTCCTTTGCAAAGGTTGACTCACGCCAAAATCCGCGTATGAGCGGGGGCAGAAAAAACGGAACCATCACATGCCTTGCAACGAGTACATCATTGCTGAGCTGAACGCCCCGGCCCTTGCCGGGCGGATGAACCGTTTTTCCATTTCCAAAACCGAGGCCAAAACGACGACGACGAAAACCGTCTGACGTTCCTGGCCCACCGCTCTCTCCCCGGTTCGGCCGGGGACAGGAGCCTGACGCTTAAGTCGGGTTTCCTCCTCACCGAAACGCGGAGAGAAGTGAAAGAGAGCAGAAAATGGGTTTCAAAGTAGCAATTGCGGGCGCAACCGGGAATGTAGGCCGGGAGATGCTCAACATCCTTTCAGAGCGCGGCTTTCCAGCCGACGAAGTTGTGGCCCTGGCCTCCAGCCGTTCGGTCGGCACGGAAGTGTCTTTTGGCGACAAGACACTGAAAGTGGCCAATCTTGAAAACTATGATTTCTCCGATACCGATATCTGCCTGATGTCGGCAGGCGGTAGCGTGTCGCAAAAGTATTCGCCGAAGATTGGTGCGAAGGGCTGTGTTGTTATCGATAACTCTTCTGCATGGCGCTACGATTCTGAAGTGCCGCTCATCGTGCCGGAGGTGAACCCGGACGCGATTGAAAGCTTCAAAAAGAAGAACATTATTGCAAACCCCAACTGCTCGACCGCACAGCTTGTTGTGGCGCTGAAGCCCCTGCACGACTTTGCCAAGATCAAACGCATCGTGGTTTCCACCTACCAGTCTGTTTCCGGTGCGGGCAAGGACGGTATGGATGAACTTTTCAACCAGTCACGCGCCGTATTCGTCGCCGACCCGATTGAAAACAAGAAGTTCACCAAGCGCATCGCCTTCAATGTGATTCCGCATATCGATAGCTTCATGGAAGATGGCTATACGAAGGAAGAATGGAAGGTTCTGGCGGAAACCAAGAAAATGCTGGACCCGAAAATCAAGGTTACCTGCACCGCCGTGCGCGTACCGGTCTTCATCGGTCACTCCGAAGCCGTCAATATTGAATTCGAAAACGAAATCACCGCCGACCAGGCACGTGATATCCTGCGCGATGCACCAGGCTGCCTCGTTGTCGACAAGCATGAAGATGGCGGCTACGTCACCCCGGTTGAATGCGCCGGTGACGATGCGACGTTCATTTCGCGTATCCGTGAAGATGCAACGGTTGAAAACGGTCTCAATATTTGGGTCGTATCCGACAACCTTCGTAAGGGCGCTGCGCTGAATACTATTCAGATTGCTGAGCTGTTGATCAACCGCAACCTGATCAAGCCGAAGAACTGATCCTCTCTCCCAAGAGAATAAAATTCCGCACCCGCCCGTTTTCAGATGGGCGGGTGTTTTATTATGCGCTGCCAGAACTCAATAGTGACAGATGCAAACTTAGTTGGCATCCTCTCGCTATGTTTCGAATCTGGAGAACGACCATGAAATCCGGAATGCAGTTTATTGCCGCAGCAGTCATCAGCCTTACCATTGCAAGCCCTCTTTATGCCGCAAGCTGCGGTAATAATTCCGGCGGCTTTGAGAAATGGAAGGCGCAATTTGCAAAAGAAGCCGTTCAAAACGGCATCAGCGCTTCAACAGTCAATAGCGTCATGTCAAGTGTACGCTACAACAAGGCAACAATCCGTGCCGACCGTGGTCAGCGAAGCTTCAAACTCTCGCTGAAGCAATTCATGCAGAAACGCGGGGCAAGCACAATCGTGGCCCGCGGCAAGAAACTGAAGCGCTCCAACGCCAAGCTTCTGCAGTCCATCGAGCGTCGCTACGGCGTACCAGCTGGCCCGCTTATCGCGATCTGGGGCATGGAAACAGCCTTTGGCAGCTATCTTGGCAACCAGCACACGCTTTCTGCCGTAGCAACACTGGCCTATGATTGCCGTCGATCAGCTTTCTTTACGGAGCAATTCTATGCGGCGCTGAAACTGGTTGAACGCCGCGCTCTTTCCATTAATGCGAAAGGCGCTGCGCACGGTGAGATTGGGCAAACCCAGTTTCTGCCCAAAAACGTTCTTCTTTACGGTACAGACGGCGACGGAAACGGACGCCTTGATATGGTGCGCTCAAAGGCGGACGCACTGGCATCCACCGCCAAATTTCTTGTCGCGCATGGCTGGACACGTGGCGCGGGCTACCAGCCGGGACAGGCAAACTTCCGCGCCATCCAGGGCTGGAATGCCGCTGGTGTCTATCAAAAAGCCATCGCCATCATGGGCGCACAAATCGACGGCGGTTGAGACTCAGGCCTCGGGGCGAGCAAAGTCGCCGGTTTCCGGATTCATGACCCACAATTCACCGGAGGAAATATCAAACCAGACACCGTGCAAGTTCAAGCGCCCCTTTTTCTCCAAAATGCTTACGCAGGGAAAAGAGCGCAGGTTTTGCAGTGAATTACGCACAGACACGCGTTCAAGCGCACGCTGACGTTCTGAATCCGTCAGTATTTCTGCATTGCGCACCTTGCCGGCAGCTTCGTGCAGCAATCCCATCCACTTGCCGATAAAGTCGCCCGGCGACAGCGGCTCAGCGCTTGGCGACAACGCGGCCTGGATGCCACCGCACCGGCCGTGGCCCATCACTACAATATCGCTGACCTTCAGCGACTGCACCGCAAATTCGAGTGCAGCAGATGTTGAGTGGTAGGTTCCATCCGGCTCATAAGGCGGCACCATATTGGCAACATTGCGCACCACGAAAAGCTCACCAGGTCCGCAATCAAACACCGTTTCAGGCGCGGCGCGGGAATCGCAACATGCGATTACCATTGTCGTGGGTTTCTGCCCCTCCGCCGCCAGCGTGCGATAGCGATCACGCTCCGCTGTGTAGCGGCCATCCATAAAATTCTTGTAGCCAGTCAGAAGTCGGTCAGGGAATGTGCTCATGATTACGATTTACCACCCCATATTAGCAAAGATCAATCCTGTTTACGCCGTCTGCGTGCCGCAACAAGACTGCGCACCTGCACGTTCATATGCGGCGCGCGAAACGCATCTAGTTCGCCTTCCAGCATCAATTCGTCAGAGCCTGCCTCAACAGCGCGAGCAACGGCCTGAAAAACGCCTGCAACCGCTGGCTTGAGAGCGGCCTCACCAGTTTCACCGGCAACCCTACGCGCCAGAAAGAGCGCTGAAAACAGGTCGCCAAGGCCATTTGGCACACGCTCCAGTTCCCGATGTTCAGCAAGCAGCATCTTGCCCGCATTCACATGCAGGTTCGCAATGGCTCCAACCATCATGGCGTGCGCTGAAGTGATAACCGCTTCCTTGGCTGAAAGCGTTTCAAAAGCATCGAGTATCTGTTGATTCGTATCGGTTGGTTTTTCGGTGAGCCAGGCCAGCTCAAACCGGTTTGGCGTGACGATCGACGCCAGCGGCAAAAGGCTGTTGCGGATTTCTTCGGCTATATCCTGCGAGACATAAAGACCGCCCCTGTCGCCAATCACAGGATCACAAAGGTAAAGCAGGTCCGCCCGCTCCGCCCGCAACGCAGAAATCAACGATGCTGCAGCACGCACTTGCGCCGCACTGGCAAAATAGCCTGTCATGACCGCAACAACTTCGTCGCACCATTTGGCCTTGGCCAAATCCTCCAGCGCATGCGCAAACTGGACTTCATCAAAGTTCAGCCGGGTGGACGGCCCCTGCCCCGGATGCCAGGGAAGAACGACCGTTGGCACGCTCCAGACCGGATAACCGAGTGCGGAAAGTGCAAATGTAATGGCCCGGTTTCCAACAGCTCCGCGCATAACGTGGCTGGAAATGGAAATAATTGAGCGACCTTCAAAAACTTGAGTCATTTCACCGATAAAACCTTGGGAGTCGGTCGATTGGTTGCGCATGACGAGCACGAAGTCAACGACCGGAATTTTGTTATTTTTCATAACAAAATATTTTGACTAGAGTGGCATTGTTTGAATGGGACAATTTTTAGATGCGGCTTCATCGCAGTCCAACAGCTACGATCAACGCCATAGCCGGGCGGGTCGACGCGCGCATTCGAATCCAATCCAAAAACATATCGGTTCGGGGGGAAAACCATGGTCACACGTCGCAACTCCAAGCGCGACAAGCTTTTGCAGGCCGCGAAGAAGAAAGCATCTGAAAGCAAAAAGGATCATATCGATCCAAATCTGCTCTTCTCCAGAGCCAGCAATGATGACCTGGAAAGTTACGATGCGGTTATGCTTTCTGCAGCTTCAATCCACGCAGCTTCGCAAATCAAGACATGGAACGGCGAAGGCGCTCTGGTTGATATCAGCGATATTGAGGCAATCCATCTGGGCGGACATGCCTGCAGCGTAATTTCCGTGACGGCGCTCAACCGGCCTTTCCTCTATGATTCCATCATGGGTGAAATCACAAGCACACACCGCGACATGTATCTTGCGGTGCACCCCATTTTTGTGACCGAACCGGGCAAAAAGTTGCGCCTTTACAGGCGCGGCGAAAAAAGCGATCCCGCCCACAATGTCAGCCATGTGCAAATTCACCTGCCGCCACTGGACGCAAAGACCAAACTGGACCTTGAAGAGCGCATCAAGATTGTTTTGACCAAGGTTGATCTGGCCGTGCGTGACTGGCCCGCAATGCTCGATGCTCTCGACCATGCCGTCGACGGCCTCAAATCACAGGTCGTGCCTGCCAAGCGCCAACATGAGCATGACGAAGCTTTGGCCTTTCTCAACTGGCTTCGCGACGACAATTTCACCTTTTTGGGCATGCGCGAATATACCTATTCCGGCCGGGGCAACCAGGCAAAGGTGGAGCGCGCCAAAGGCGCCGGTCTCGGTATTCTTTCAGATCCAAACATATTCGTCCTGCGCTTTGGTAAGGAATCAGTTACAACAACGCCGGAGATCATCGAATTTCTGGACGGGCCCGACTTCCTTATCGTAACCAAGGCCAATGCTCGATCCGTTGTGCATCGCCGCGCATATATGGATTATATTGGCATCAAGCTTTTCAACAAAAACGGAAGCGTTGCCGGCGAACTGCGAATTGTCGGCCTTTTCACCTCAACAGCCTATACACAAACAGCGGCCAGCATACCGCTTTTGCGATCCAAGATCGATCGTGTCGTCAAGCATTTCGGCTATGATGCAGAAAGCCATTCGGGCAAGGCGCTGATCAACACGCTGGAATCCTATCCCCGTGATGATCTGTTTCAAATCGATGCCCATATATTGTCCGGCTTTTGCGAACAAATCATGGATCTGATTGACCGGCCTCGTGTGCGCGTTCTTTCCCGCATAGACCGGTTTGACCGGTTTGTTTCAGTTCTCGTCTATGTTCCCCGCGAGCAATATGACTCAAACGTGCGCGAAAAAATCGGCAACTACCTGAAAAGTGCCTATGAT
>JBNKQT010000071.1:0-7109 GCA_050297115.1 Ensifer sp.
GTTTCATCCGCACCGGTTCGGACGTCAAAAACGTTGCGGGCAAACGCATGCTCAACGTGCGCGCGGATGTTGTCGAAGCGCTCATCGCTGCGCTCTACCTCGATGGTGGCCTTGAAGCGGCACGTCTTTTCATCGTGAATAACTGGGAAGAGCGAGCGGCGCATTCTGAAGGTGCGCGCCGTGATGCCAAGACAGAGCTTCAAGAATGGGCACATGCCAACCGCTCTGTTACACCTCGCTACAGCGTGCTTGAACGTACCGGCCCTGACCACGACCCGCGTTTCACCGTTTCGGTCGAAATCGATGGTGTGGAGTCGATCGAGGGTACCGGCCGTTCAAAACGTGCGGCAGAACAGGACGCGGCAACAAAATTACTGGAACGCGAAGGCGTCTGGTCGTAACCTTCCGGAAATCTGTCCGGCAAACGTGGATACCAAAGCATCATGACTGGCGAAACAGAAACCCGCTCCGGCTTTGTAGCCCTCATAGGTGCGACCAATGCGGGCAAATCGACTCTTCTGAACCGCCTCGTCGGCGCAAAAGTCTCGATCGTCAGCCACAAGGTGCAGACGACCCGCGCGGTGGTGCGTGGCATCGCCATCCATGATCAGACACAGATCGTTTTCATGGATACACCCGGTATATTCAAGCCACGCCGCAGGCTCGACCGGGCTATGGTCACCAGTGCCTGGGGCGGTGCGAAAGATGCCGACATTATCCTGCTTCTGGTTGACAGCGAACGCGGTCTGAAGGGCGATGTTGAACAAATTCTGGAAGGCCTCAAAGAGGTCAAGCAGCCCAAGATACTTGCCCTTAACAAGGTTGATCGCGTGAAGCCGGAAACCCTTCTGCAATTGGCCGCAGAAGCCAACGAAAAGGTCGAGTTTGAGCAAACCTTCATGGTTTCCGCTACGACCGGATCCGGCTGTGATGATCTGATGGATCACCTTGCAAAAGCACTGCCAGAGGGCCCTTGGTATTACCCGGAAGACCAGATTTCCGATCTGCCTATGCGTCAGCTCGCCGCTGAAATCACCCGTGAAAAACTCTTTCTGCGCCTGCACCAGGAGCTTCCCTATTCTTCACATGTCGAAACGGAGAAATGGGAAGAACGCAAGGATGGCTCGGTGCGTATTGAACAGGTTGTCTATGTTGAACGCGACAGCCAGAAAAAAATCGCGCTGGGCAAGGGCGGCGAGGCGATCAAGTCCATCTCCATGGCTGCGCGCAAGGAAATTTCCGAGATACTCGAACAGCCTGTTCACCTCTTCCTCTTTGGGAAGGTTCGCGAAAATTGGGGAGATGATCCTGAGCGCTTCCGCGAAATGGGCCTGGATTACTCGCAGTAAAAAAGAGACGGTGCGCCCTTGGCGTTTTGCTATCAGGCTCCGTGGCATTTCTTGTATTTTTTGCCAGAGCCGCAAGGGCAGGGATCGTTGCGACCGATAGCGCCACCGGTTTTGCCGCGGTCCACGCGGTCATAATACATCCAGCGACCATCGATTTTGCGAAATGCTGAAGTTTCGCTCTCCACAATATGCTGCCCGTTCTGCTGGCATTCAAAGCTGAAACTCACCGTGCCGGTCTCGTCGCCTTCGCCACCAAGAGAGGTGCCTGTGATCGTCAACCCCAGCCATGTGGTGCCTCCCAGGGAGAGTGCAGCTTCAGCTCTATTGAAGGATTGCGCAGCCGGGCCGGCACAAGTAGCGGCTATGTAGTCAAGCTTGCCAAGCGAGTAGGCAGAATAACGCGAGCGCATGAGCGCCTCCGCCGTTGGGGCGGCTTTTCCTTCGATATATGGACTACAACAGGCAGCAAAGAGTTTGCCGGAACCGCAGGGACAAGGGATCATCAAGTGACTCGTTTGTTCAATCAATTGGGGCTTTTACCGCTAAAAGGGGACTGTTTCCAGTGTCACCGTCATCGACGAAATCGTATACAAATAACAATCATTGTTTCGTTTTGCAAAACAATGTGTCGCCCACTTCGTATCTATGCATAGGCGGAAATTGACCTATTTTGCGGGTCAGAATTGAACGAGGATACAGACATGCCACAGCTGATCGACGGCAAATGGGTCAACGACGAAGTCGCGGCCAACGAGATGAAAAACGGTAGCTTCCATCGTGAGCCGACAAAATTCCGCAATTGGCTGACCGCAGACGGCAGCAATGGTCCCGGCGGGCAACCTGGTCAGATTGCGGAGGCCGGGCGCTATCAGCTTTTTGTCTCCTATCTCTGCCCCTGGGCCTCCCGCACGCTCGCCATGCGAAAGCTCAAAGGCCTGGAGGGTGTTATCAGCGTTTCTTATGCGGGGTCGGTCATGGGCGAAAATGGCTGGGACTTCGGTACGCCACAAGACACTGGTCCCAATACAGACCCGATCCGCTATCAATGGCAGCTCTATGTCGCCGCAGACCCGCATTATAGCGGCAAGGTCTCGGTGCCTGCTCTCTGGGATCGCAAAGAGGGCACAATCGTCAATAATGAATCCGCTGACATCGTACGTATGCTCAATACGGCCTTTGATGACATAACCGGTAACCAGTTGGACTACTATCCCGAGCCGCTACGTCCGCAAATCGATGAATGGAACGCCCTGATCTACGATTCGGTCAACAATGGTGTCTATCGTTCCGGCTTCGCCCGCACACAGTCGGCCTATGAAAGCGCGGTCCGCGAAGTCTTCTCCACCTTGGACAAGCTGGAAGAACATCTGAGCGAAAACCGCTATATCGCCGGTGAATATTTCACCGAGGCCGATGTCCGTCTTTTCGTCACGCTAATCCGCTTCGATGCCGCCTATCACGGTGCCTTCAAGTGCAACATTCGTCGCATTGCCGATTATCCCGCGCTCTCAGGCTATTTGCGTGAAATCTATCAATGGCCCGGCATTGCCGATACGGTGAAAATCGACGCGATCAAGCAAGGCTACTACGGCATTCCCTTCATCAATCCCACGGGCATTGTGCCAGCAGGCCCCGAGCAGGATTTGACTACGCCACACGGTCGTGAAGGTCTGCTCGGGAAAGGGGTATGGTCCCGCTAAATTCGCTTCTCAGCCCTTTGCAGAGCTGAGAAGGCCGTCGAAATAGGCCGAAAGTTCCGCAAATCCATCCAACGGTAATACATGGCCGATATACTGGTCGGGGCGTACCACGATCATGCATCCCCTGGTGCGGTCGATGCCGCGCATATCAAATATATCATCACCGGATTTCAGGTCGGCGCAGAAAACCTTCTCATAGTCCATGAGGCTGAACTTACCTCGTTTGGGTTTGATAAGGTCGGGCAGGGCAGTAAATTCCACGTCGCGGAAGTGCTGCTGGAAGATGACACGCAGGTCGATCAATCCATCAATATCGGCACCATCAGGCGTGTATTTGGCAATCGGCGATACTGCGGAAGTCTCCAAAAAATCACAAAGCCCACGAATTTTTGAATTCTCGCGCCCGTCATCACCAGCAGGAGCAAAGGCATAAATGTGCCACCGCCCATCAGCCTCATGCACATGCCCCAGCTGCATTGGTTTGGCATCGCCCAAGCGAATAACCGGCGCAGAATGGAATCGCATTCCAAGCCTGAAGCCTTCTGCCAGGTGTTGATGTGTCGCGTCGCCGGTCAAGACGGACGGCTTGTAAACTGTGGCTGTTCCCGCCGTGTAGCGCCCGGCCTGCATAAAGTGCTTCTGCACCTCCGCAGGATCCACACCGTCTGGGTTTTCGACCGATTTCAACGGTGCGCTCAACATGGCTGCCCAGTTGCGGTCGAAATCAATCAGGTCCTGCGCCAATGCGCGCCGCTCGGCTGAATAGGTGTGCAGCAACTCCGGCCCGCTTCGGCCCTGCAGCACATGGGCAAGCTTCCAGCCGAGGTTAAATGTATCCTGCATCGAAACATTCATGCCTTGGCCCGCTTTCGGGCTGTGCGTGTGGCAGGCATCTCCGGCAATGAAAATGCGCGGATTTTTGCGTCCGATATCCTCTTCGGCTACATCATCAAATTTGTCGGTAATGCGATGCCCGATCTCATAGACCGACCACCAAGCGACCTCTTTCACATCCAGTGTGTGGGGATGAAGAATCCGCTGTGCCGCCTCAATCAGCTTGTCGACCGTGATATTGCGGCTCGCCACGCGCTCATTTGCGTCCAACTCATCCAGTTCCACATACATGCGGAAGAGATAGCCACCTTCACGCGGTATGATCAGCGAGCTACCACCGTCGGCGGACTGGATTACACATTTCATCCGCACGTCGGGAAAATCGGTAACTGCCAGAATGTCCATCACGCCCCAGGCCTGGTTCAGCGCATCACCTTCTAGATTGCGCCCAAGTGATTTTCTCACTGCGCTGCGAGCCCCGTCACAACCTACGACATAGCGCGCGCGCACCGTATCTGTTTGCCCCGCGTGGTCTCCATCAATGCGTTCCAGTCGAGCGATAACCGGGTAGTCCTCGGCTGTGTCATCAACCGTTACATCCAGCAGTTTGCGCGAGTAGTCCACCTCCAATCTGCGAGGTGAATTGCGCATATAGTCCAGATAATAGTCGTGCACACGTGCCTGATTGAGCACCACATGCGGAAATTCCGAGAGACCATCTTCGACATCCTGAATACGGCCCTGTCGCGAAATGCGCGATGTGTCCGCTTCATCCGGTTTCCAGAAAGCCACTTCACTAATCCAGCACGCCTCATTCAAAATCTGACCAGCAAAGCCAAAGGCATTGAACATTTCCACCGTACGGCAGGCGATACCGTCGGCCTTGCCAAGTTCAAGAGGAGCGTCCATCTGGTCCACAATGCGCACATTGATGTCGCCAAAGGTGGAGAGCTGGGCTGCAAGCGTGAGCCCGGCAGGGCCAGAGCCGACGATTAGAACATCGACTTCCCCCGGCAGCTTGGCCCCGGGCTTGTTGCCAGCGTCCTCCGCTGCTGGTTTGATCATGGGGTCACCTGCACGAAAACCATTGTAGTGAAATTGCATGACCGTCTCCTCCCAATGCTATTTGCATCCGCGTCATATCGAACTCAGTTTTGTCAAAAGCGTGGGCTTTTGCGTTGCTCATGCTAAAAGCGAGTCAATGGATCAATAAATAGTATGTATACTTATTATAAGTATACTGTCAATATGAGAATGAATGTGCCATGATCGATGATATGAACAACCTGCCTGGCCATCTGGCTCGACGCTTCCAGCAGATTGCTGTCTCGGTATTCCACAGTGAGGTTGCCGCTGTTGGCAGCGATCTGACGCCGGTTCAGTTCGCCGCCATGATCAAGGTTCGCGCTAACCCCGGTGTTGATCAGGCGACATTGGCAGCCATGATCGCCTATGACCGCGCGACAATTGGCGGCGTTGTTGATCGGCTTGTGGACAAGGGGCTGATTGAGCGAAAAGCAAGCAGCCGCGACCGCCGCGCCAAGGAGCTGAACATGACCGCAGAGGGCATATCTCTGCTTGAGCACATCGAACCCGCTGTTCTGTCCGCGCAGGATTTGCTGCTCAGCGGGCTCAATGCAGACGAGCGGGATACCTTCATGCACCTTTTGCAAAAAGCGACTGAGGGAGCAAATGAGTTGAGCCGTGCACCCATTCGCACAATCAAGAGGGAGGAGTAGCCGCCCGAAGCAAAGCCAGAGATAATAAGGAATGGCCAATGAACTCTCATCTGCATGAAGAACAAACCTACCCGCCGCTCAACACATTGAAGCCGGTCGCAGAAAATATCTGGATTGTCGACGGGCCGTTGATCGATTTCGGCCCAATGTTTCTGAAAATGCAATTCCCCACACGCATGGTTGTAGCCCGGCTAAAAGATGGGTTGTTTATCCACTCGCCAACACCGCTCACCGACGAACTGAAAACACAGGTAGAGACGCTTGGCCCTATCCGCTGGATCGTTGGACCAAACCGCATTCATTATTGGTGGTTGCCAGATTGGTATAACGCATTTCCAGAGGCCGAAATCTGGCTTGCCCCACGCATCCGCGAGCATGCTGGCGGGCACATCAATTTCTCAACGAAGGAAATCTCGGAGGAAATCGGCTACCCGTGGGATGCCGAAATTCACACCCTGCCGGTCTCCGGTAGTTATATGACTGAGGTGGAGTTCTTCCACATCGCCTCAAGGACATTAATCCTCACCGACTTCATCGAGAATTTCGAACTCGCGAAAGTGCAGGGGGGATGGCTAAAAAAAATACTCATGCAGTGGGGTGGTGTCGCCGCTCCCGACGGTTCTATGCCGCGCGATATGCGCCTCACATTCAAGAAGCAACAGCCGCAGCTAAAATCCGCGATTGAAAAAATGATTGGCTGGGCGCCTGAACGCATCATCATTGCCCATGGTCGGTGGTTTGAGAAGAATGGCACCGCCGAGCTCAAAAGGGCATTCAACTGGCTTTTGTGAAACCGCACAATTCTGTGGACCCTCATCTGGTCGCAATTGGCGGGCACATGCGGGATGGATAAATTCCGCCTCCCGAGATTCATAAAGAGATACCAATGTCTGCAGAAGCCCAAATCGCCAACCGCATCGCTGCCGAAATCAACGCCAGGCCGGATCAGGTCAATGCAGCGGTCGGGCTTCTGGACGAGGGGGCAACTGTGCCTTTTGTTGCGCGTTACCGCAAGGAAGCCACCGGCGGGCTCGACGACAGCCAGTTGCGCACGTTATCGGAACGTCTGACCTATCTGCGCGAACTTGAAGCTCGCCGCGTCACCATCGCTGAGTCGATCACCTCGCAAGGCAAGATGACGGATGAGCTGAAGGCAAATATTGCCAAGGTGGCGACAAAAGCAGAGCTTGAAGATATCTATTTGCCCTACAAGCCAAAACGCCGAACCAAGGCCCAAATCGCCCGCGAGCGTGGCCTTGGTCCACTTGCCGAAGCTATTCTCGCCGACCGCAGAGCAGATCCCGAAGTGCTAACTGCCACCTACATCAGCGCTGAGGTGCCAGACAGCAAAACAGCGCTTGAAGGTGCGCGCGATATCATTGCCGAAGGCATGAGCGAAAATGCCAGACTTTTGGGGAAACTGCGCAATTACATGAAAGAGGGTGCCTTCGTCCGCGCCAGGGTCGTGGATGGCAAGCAGGAGGCTG
>JBNKQT010000072.1:0-3574 GCA_050297115.1 Ensifer sp.
GAAAATTCGGCTGTCCCTGATCCAGATTGCAGGCAACCAGTTCAACCGGCAGCAGCCCGCGCCATTTCAGCTCCATCAGCAACGCCAGCAAACCATAGGAATCCTTGCCGCCTGAAAGCGCTACCAGCCAGCGTTTCTGGCCGTTCAGCATACCGTAGTCGTCCAGCGCCTGGCGCGTATTGCGCAGCAGCCGTTTTCTCAACTTGTTGAAATTGTTGCTATCGGGCGCATGGGCATAAAGCGCCGCCATCGAAGCATCGCCTGCAAACGCGCTTTCGAGTTCTTCGCTTTGCGGAATTTCCTTTAGCATTGTCTCGCCTCATTTTTCTGACGCCGGGAATAACCCAAAATGGCCAACAGCAAAACACAAAAAGCCGCCCCGAAGGACGGCTTTTCCAAAATCCGAAACCGGACCGCGTATTAACGTGAGTAAAACTCGACTACGAGGTTCGGTTCCATAACAACCGGGTACGGAACATCGCCGAGAGCGGGAATGCGTACGAAAGTTGCTGTCATCTTGTTGTGGTCAACTTCAACGTAATCTGGAACATCGCGCTCAGCGAGTTGCGAAGCTTCGATAACGATTGCGAGCTGCTTGGACTTTTCGCGAACTTCAATCACGTCGCCCGGCTTGCAGCGGTAAGACGGGATGTTCACGCGAACGCCGTTCACCTTAACGTGGCCGTGGTTGATGAACTGGCGAGCAGCAAAAACGGTTGCCACGAACTTTGCGCGGTAAACAACAGCGTCCAGACGGCTTTCCAGAAGACCGATCAGGTTTTCGCCTGTGTCACCCTTGCGGCGGTTTGCTTCGTCGAAGATCGCACGGAACTGCTTTTCACGGATTTCGCCGTAGTAGCCCTTCAGCTTCTGCTTTGCGCGGAGCTGAACGCCGAAGTCGGAAAGCTTGCCTTTGCGGCGCTGACCGTGCTGGCCTGGACCATATTCGCGACGGTTTACCGGAGACTTCGGACGGCCCCAGATGTTTTCGCCAAGACGGCGGTCAATTTTATACTTGGATGCGTTGCGCTTGCTCATCGCATTTCCTTTCACATCAAACGGTTACACCGATTTGTTGCCAAATCGGTTGAAGGAAACACGCCCTCCTCTGAACCTCGTTTTCAGGTTCTGACAGGTTGCTCTCGAATCTGCGCTCGGAGCGACCACGGGACATGTCGTTAAAAACACCGGAAACATATTGCTTCCGGCTTTGGCGGGTCTTTAGGGGGAATACGGGAAATTGTCAAGCGCCCTCGTCTGCAAACTTGCGTTCCAGCTGACATGAATGTCGCGACACCGGCAATCAAGCGTAAAATACACTCAAAAATCGTAAAACACACCGTAAAACAGGAATATCTTATCGCTTTACAATAAGTTTTTCATCCTTTAGTTGATTCCAAACACAAGCAAACCGTGAACCAAGGGTTGTACCATGTTAACCCCAACAGCCTCCGCAAACGATAGACGAAGCTGGATTTCGCTATTCTGGCCCAAGCCGCCGAAGGGTGGCTCAGGCATCCGCCTGCCAAACGGCCTGCTGTTCCTTTGTCACGCCATCCGTTTGGCCGTCGTTGTGCTGCTTGCCTGGCGTTTGTGGCTCATCGCCTATCACTCACTCGACACCGACGGCATCGTGATGGAGATGAAGAATTGGGCACAGATTGATATTTCCGGGGTAACAGACCTTCAAATTTACGGCCTGTGCCTACTGAATATCATCATCAAATGGGGCCTGCAGGTGGGCATTTACGCCTCCCTGTTCCAGCTTTTCACCGGCTTTATCCGCGGCGATGTCTTCGCGCCCGAAACTGGAATTCGGCTGCGCCGTGCAGGCCTCTTCTGCATGGCTTACATCGTTGCGGCACCGTTGCGCAGCTTTCTCGCCATGGCACTCTTAACCGCCCACCTGCCCGAAGGCACACACTGGACCCTCCCAACGCTCTATCCGGGCCCGCTTTACGATTTCATTCTCGGGGCCACAGGCGTTGTCCTTGGGCAGGTCTTCAAGGTTGCTGCGGAATTGGCCCGTGAGAATGCGGAAATTATCTGAGGCGAGTTCATGACCATCATTGTCAATCTCGATGTCATGCTGGCGAAGCGCAAGATGCGCTCACGCGACCTTGCCCAAATCATCGGCATCACCGAACAAAATGTCTCGCTTTTGAAATCCGGGAAAATCAAGGGCGTCCGCTTCGAAACTCTCGACAGGATATGTCAGGCATTAGATTGCCAGCCAGGCGATATCCTTGAGTTCCGAAGCGACAAGGACGCACCGTAGGTCGACCTTCATCAACAAGCACCAACCATCCGCAGATAGAAAATCAGGTCAAACAAATGATGTTTTTGAAAGCTCTGGCCACCGTCGTTATCATCGCTGCATTGGGCGTCACCGGCTACTATTTTTGGATCAGTATGGACAGCAAGCCGCGCCATCCCGCACTCGCTTCCGCAACCCTTCCGCCACTGATTTCCGTTAGAGATTTCTATGCAAATATGGGTGCTGAGTGGGCCTACACGCCTTCTTTTGATGGCAGTCTGGTCGCCTGGTACTCCGTTGAGTGGACAAAAAAGGTCATCAAGATCGGCCCGCCTGCAGGTTCCGCAATGGCAACCTTCTCCGGCAAGGTCGATGGCTTTTTCTGGTCGCCTTATGAAAACAAACTCAACGTCATCGCAGAGCGGCGGTTGTGGAAGGTGGACCCTCAAAACCCTGACAAGTCAAACTGGGTTGACATCACACCGCGTGGCTTCACGAACTGGAACATCCAGGCATTACCCAAAGGACCAGACGATGTATTCATCGTTGCGTCCAATGACCGCGTGGCTGAAGCCTATGACCTCTACACGGTTCGTGCCGATGGCGGTGGCAAGCAGCTCCTTGTCCAAAATGAGGGCAATACGCAAAAATGGTTTCTGGACGACAACAAAAAACCGGTCCTGCGCATAAATCGAGCCGATGGTGACAACCGCAGTTATCAGGTACTGGACGAGATGTCGGGAAATTGGCGGGCATTTGCGCTTGTTTCACCTGCCGACGATGTTTCCATTCTGAATTATCCAGACAAGGATGGCACCATCAACGCGCTCTCAAATCGTGGACGCGACAAGCTTGCCTATGTTGAATTGGACACAAAGACCGGCACGGAAACCGTGTTGCGCGAAGACGAAAACAACGAGATCATCTTCATCAGAGGCTTCAGCTTCTTCAGCCGCAATGCCGATACACTCCTTTATTACAAGGACGGCTACCCCGAGGTCGAAGGCTTGAGCGACCATGGCGGGGCCTTTGCCAAGCTGGTTCAGGATGGTGAAAACCCTGCCTATTTCGAATTCATCGGGTCATCACCGGACGGCCGTTTTGTCACCGTGGCACGTTCGCCACAAGAACAGTCATTCGAATATTTCCTGTATGACCTTCAAGAGGGCACCTCCAAAAAGATTGGCTCTGCACCGTTCCGCAAATATGCCGGGCAACTTGCCGAAACCAAACCCGTAAACTTCAAGGCGCGTGACGGGCTGGAAATACCTGCGCTGCTCACTCTGCCGAAGGGCGCAAAAGCGCAAAACCTGCCCA
>JBNKQT010000073.1:0-2844 GCA_050297115.1 Ensifer sp.
CGATCAAGCTTTGATACGTGTCAATTTTAGGATATTCGCAATAGGTCGAATTCAATACGAGGCGCATGCGCCCGGGACGCTCACCGTCTTGCCCGGTCCCTTTGAAGCCCAGCTTTTCCAGGAGCCGCCATGATGCCGTGTTGGCCAAGCGGCATTCGGCTATGATGCGGCGTTCGGGCAGGCAACTTTTTAGCGTGGCCAGAATGGCGGATGCAGCTTCCGTCGCAATACCGCGTCCATGCAGCTCGGCATTCACCCAATAGCCGATCTCGGTTTCGCCGCTGTCGCGAAAATGAACACCAATCATGGCAACAAGCTCATGACTGTCTGTAAGCCAGGCACCCAGATAGTGATCTCGTCCTGAGTCGTCGCTATCGATGAGGCGCAGAGCTTCTGCGGGCGTGAAATCATCGGGCAAAAAATGAACAACGCCGGTAATGCGTGGATCGTTTGTCATGGCCGAAAGCGCTGGTGCGTCTTCTGCATCCAACTGGCGAATATGCAGCCTTCGTGTTCCAAGAGGCAGAAATCCATCCAATCTTTCGGTTACTCCTGCCATGTGTCTTCAGCCTCTTGTTTTTTGTTGCTTTGGTGTCTCGCTAAATGCGGGTGAAGAGTAGTAGCGCTAACGACTGCAAAGATTCAATGTCAGACAGGCCTGCATCAGGGGAGGGCGGAACCTGAAGCAATCATATTGCTAACAAGAAACCCGGCTGTTGCCAGCCGGGTTTCAAGTGGGAGCCGAATCCGGCACCCCGACCTAAATGAAAATTTTTAGGTGATCAAAATTTGTAGCCAAGGCCCACGTTGAAGACGTGCTGTCTGGCGCGGTTGCTCGTTGGAATGCCGAGAATGGTGACATTGCCGCTGACTTCGTTGAAGCGATATTCAGCGCGGGCGAACAATTCATCTGTCAATTGGACGTCCGCGCCTGCGCCAAGAGTCCAGCCATGCAGAGTGCCTCCATTGGTGACACCAGCATTTGTTACTTGCGTATGCGTTGCGGTGTAACCGCCAGCCGCAAATATCAGGACATTGTCCATCACGAAACCTGCGCGCGCACGCGCCGAGCCGTTAAAGCCGAACGTAGCGCCGGATGACTTTACCTTGCTGAAATCATAGCCAAGATCGCCTTCCACACCGATGAGGAATGAGGGAGAAACCAGCATATTGTAGCCGGCGAAAAAGCCAAGACGAGCACCGCTGGAATTGCTTGTGCCAGCAACACCCGCAGCCACGGACCTGCCGCGCTGCACGGTAAGGCCACCGGACGCGCCAACATAGAGGCCTTCCCAGGAAGAAACCGGCGCGCCGGACAGAATATTTGCATCATTGGCAGTTGCCGCAGTTGCACCCAAAAGCACCGCAACAGATGCCAAGGCGAATACGTTTTTCATAAGGAACTCTACTCCACAATACAGATTGAGCACCTTCAGAATTCTCCTCGGTGCTCATGAAACGACAGAATTATCTGGAGCGGAAAATACATTTCGGCTTGCACCAAGTCGACGCATTATCGAGATGTGCCCAAAATTGGCCGTTTACCATAATGCTGTCTGGCGTGATTGTGATATTGGCTGAATTGTTGAAATATATTGCCTGTTTCACATTGAAATAAGCCGGTGTCGCAGGGCTTTTAACGCCGTCAGAACGGTGAGAAACACGCCGAAATTGATGGCCGCGATCAGGTATTGTTGCGGCTCGAGTGGTGCAAAATTGAGCAAATCTGTGAAGGGTTTCCAGAGCAGAGCCAACGTTGCAATGGAGCCAACCAGCACAGCGACGCCAATCAAAGCGGTGTTTGGGCGCACCACCTCAGAAAGCATAGAGGCGGAAAACGTGCGATTGGTCAGCACCACGGCGAAAATGTTGGTGATGAGCAGCAGAAAGGTGAGTGCGCGTACCTGCTCTTCCGGCAGGCCGTAATACAGGCCTGCAAGATAAATGCCTCCAGCTGTGAGGAAGGCGAGAATGCCTTGAAGCATTCCAAACACCGCCAGGCTTTTTGGTAAAAGCCGTTCCACCGGAGAGCGAGGAGGGCGCTGCATGATATTGCGCTCTTCACGTTCTGCCTCGAAAACCAGGGAACATGTTGGATCGATCGCAAGTTCCAGAAGGGCTATGTGAACGGGGCCGACAATAAATGGCATGTCAAAGATGAGCGGTAATAGCGCAATACCCGCGATGGGAATGTGGATGGCGAGAATGAACACCGCCGCCTTTCGCATGTTGTCATAGATGCGTCGCCCCAGGCGAATGGCTGAGGGGATGGCGGTGAAATCATCTTCCATCAGCACAATGGAGGAGGCTTCGCGCGCGACATCCGTGCCGCGCTGACCCATGGCAATGCCGATATGGGCAGCTTTGAGCGAAGGTGCATCATTCACACCGTCACCGGTCATGGCAACAATCTCGCCAGCGGCTTTGAAGGCTTCAACAATGCGCAGCTTCTGCTCGGGCATGATGCGGGCGAAGACATTGGCGGTCTTGATACGCTCAATCAGCGTTGCATCATCCAGCTTTTTCAGCATTTCGCCCGTGATGACATCATCGCCTTCAATGCCTGCCTCATGGGCAATGGCAAGCGCGGTTTCGGGATAGTCGCCAGTGATCATCACCACCCGCAAACCGGCAGATTGGCAAAGGGCTATGCTCTCGGGCACCTGATCACGCAATGGGTCGGCAAGACCGGCGAGGCCGAGAAACTTGAAGTCAAACCCGAGCGGCGTGTCCGGCCATGCGCCGCCATTGTGATGCGCTTCCGCAATGCCGAGAACGCGCTCGCCCTGCCGTGCCATAGTCGTGGTCTGCTGCAATATCCTGTCAGCTTCATCGCCGCTTATG
>JBNKQT010000074.1:0-6204 GCA_050297115.1 Ensifer sp.
TCGTTGCGCTGGCCCGCGACTGTGACGTGATATTCCTGCATGGCCTGCAGGAGAGCCGACTGTGTGCGGGGCGAGGCACGGTTGATTTCGTCAGCCATGAGAAGCTGGGTAAAAATGGGGCCTTTGATGAAGCGGAAAGAGCGGCGACCTTCTTCGTCCTGATCCATCACTTCAGAACCCAGAATGTCGGGTGGCATGAGGTCGGGTGTGAACTGGATACGGCTTGAATTGAGACCCAGAACGGTGCCAAGCGTTGTAACAAGCTTGGTTTTGGCAAGGCCCGGCACACCAACGAGAAGTGCATGACCGCCAGACAGGATAGCAAGCATGGCCTGTTCCACCACGGCTTCCTGGCCATAAATGACCTTGCCGATTTCGGATTTGATACGGGCGATGTCTTCGAGCGCCTTTTCTGCGGCGGCAACGATGGCGGTTTCGTCCAGGGTTTCCTCAAAGGTTGTCGGTGCGCTCATGCTGCTCTCCTTTAAACCGGATATCGGTCTTTGCCGAATCGTGGGGTTGTGGCCCTGAATTGTCTTATGCCAGCTTATTCGAAGGGTACGGGCTGACAAGCGCTTTTCAAATCACTATTTCATGAACAACCAGAAGAAAGACGAAACGATGGCAGATAAAAGTCTTGATCAAGCATCAGATGCGGCCGGTCTTGCGGCGCTGATTTCGCGGGCGGCCAGTTCTGAGCGCGGTCCGGCCCCGGTGGAAAAGTGGGAGCCGCCCTTTTGTGGTGACCTGGATATGGAAATCCGCGCGGACGGTACATGGTTCTATATGGGAACCCCGATCGGCCGCGAAGCGTTGGTGCGCTTGTTTTCCACGGTCTTGCGCAAGGATGAGGATGGCAAGACCTATCTTGTAACGCCTGTGGAGAAGGTGGGAATTCGGGTTGAAGATGCGCCTTTTCTGGGCGTGGAGATGAATCGCAGCGAACGTGACGGCGAGCAGGTTCTTACATTCCGCACCAATGTTGGTGATGTTGTCGAAGCGGGGGGAGAGCATCCTTTGCGCTTTGAAATTTATGGAGAAAACAACGAGCTGAAGCCTTATCTGCATGTGCGAGGACGGCTTGAAGCGCTGGTATCAAGAGCGTTGATGTATGACATTGTCGAGCTTGGCGAGGAGGCCGAGATTGAGGGTGTGACTATGTTTTGTATGAAATCGGGTGGCGAAGTTTTCCCGATAATGCCAGTGGCCGAGTTGGAACGGTTGACACATGAGGGATAGCCGTTTCAGTGCCGAGGAGTTTCGGCGGCGCGCGCTACATCAGGCCGAGCCCGGAAACCTGGCTGAGTGGGTGGAGCATGCCGATTATCGCATGAACCCGCAGATGCTGGATTATGTCGCAGGGCTGGATTTGAAAGACGCCGCGGTGTTGGTGCCTGTGATTGATGATGGCGATGATGCGCGCGTCATCTTTACGCAACGTGCAACGGCAATGCGAAAGCATTCCGGTCAAGTGGCTTTTCCTGGTGGCGGGATTGATCCCGAAGATGGCTCGGCTGAAAATGCGGCTTTGCGGGAAACGGAGGAGGAAATTGGCCTCTCCAGAACTTTTGTTGAGCCGATTGCGCGTTTGCCCGACTACTCCACGGCCACCTCTTTCAAGGTGACGCCTGTTCTTGCCACGGTTCGGCTCGGTTTTGACATAAAGCTCAACCCGGACGAGGTGGATGATATCTTTGAGGTGCCGCTTTCCTTTTTGATGGATGACGAGAATTTCAAAATTGAGGCTCGTGTCTTTCAGGGGCACGTCCGGCATTTCCACGCGATCTATTACGGGGAACGCAGGATTTGGGGTGTTACTGCGGGAATTTTACGCACGCTTTATGAAAGGCTTTATGCATGGTGACTGTTGCAGGCGAAAAATGGTTTCAGGAGCCTCGTTTAAGACGGGTGATGGACCTTTTGAACGCTGATGGCGGAGAAGGCCGGGTCGCCGGTGGTGCGGTGCGTAATGCGCTGATGGGAATGCCGATTGCCGATGTTGATCTGGCAACAACGCTGGTGCCAACAGATGTGATGGCGCGTGCCGAGGCCGCAGGTGTAAAGGCGGTGCCGACCGGCATTGATCATGGCACGGTGACATTGGTGATAGATGGTCGAGGTTTCGAGGTGACCACATTGCGCCGGGACGTGGCAACCGACGGGCGGCGTGCAGACGTGGCCTTCGGCACCGACTGGCAGGAGGACGCCAACCGGCGCGACCTGACAATCAACGCGCTCTATGCCGACGCGCGCGGCCGGATTGTTGACCTTGTTGGCGGAATTGCGGATATCGAGACGAAGACGATCCGTTTTATTGGCGAAGCTGAAGAACGCATTCGCGAAGACTATCTGCGTATTTTGCGTTTCTTCCGTTTCTTTGCCCATTATGGTTCCGGTCGCCCTGATGCTGCAGCGCTGAAGGCGATTGCGCGGACGCGCGATGGCATGGGGCAGCTTTCTGCGGAGCGTATTTGGCAGGAATTGAAGAAGCTTCTGACTGCCGACGACCCGAGCCGGGCGCTGTTGTGGATGCGTACCACCGGCGTGCTGACGCTGATTGTGCCAGAGAGCGAGAAATGGGGTATCGATGAGATACCTGCGCTGGTTGATGCCGGAAAGGCATTTGGCTGGGTTCCAGATCCGCTTTTGCGGCTGGCAGCCATTGTTCCGCCGGACAGAGAGAGGCTGGCCGCCATGGCCGCACGACTGAAAATGTCGAAAGCGGAAGCGGCCTATTTTGACCACTGGGCCAAGGCACCGGAAATAGAGGATGGCCTGAGCGGAACGGCGCTGGATCGTATGCTTTATCGCAACGGTGCGGATGGTCTCGTGGTGCGGTTGAAATTGAAGCTGGCGTTGGTTCGTCGCAAGGCGATTGGCAATGTGAGCATGATGGCCGAGGTGACGCGCCTGAGTGACCTTCTGGCGCGTGCCGAGAAATGGACGGCACCGAAGTTCCCGCTGTCTGGTGTTGATGTTCAGGCTTTGGGTATTCAGCCGGGGCCGCAGATCGGCACTTTGCTGGGGTCGATAGAGGGCGGCTGGGTTGGTGGCAATTTTGCAGAAGGACGTGACGCTCTTCTCAAGCGTTTGGAAGCACTTGTCGCTGAGAGTGGAGAAATTGAATCTAGCTGACGGCTCGTTTTGGTTCGGTCGTGTCGTGCGCGGGAATTTCGGACACGTTGTCGGTGTCCGTTGCCGCTGAGGTGCAGTAGCGGTTTCTGCCTGCCCGCTTTGCCGTGTAGAGTGCTTCATCGGCTCGCTGCAGGAAGGTCTGCACCGTGTCGGATGGTTTTACGGAGGCGATGCCGATGCTGAATGAGATCGCCAGTCTGGTATTATCGTCCACGGTAAGTGGCGTATTGGCCATTCCGGCCAAAAGGCGTGATGCCAAAATGGTGGCCGCAGACATATCTGCGCCTGACGCGACAATCAGAAATTCTTCGCCGCCGTAGCGCACAACGGAATCGGAGGCACGGCAGTGTTCCTTGAGGATGCTGCTGACATGTTTCAGAGCCTGGTCACCCACTTTATGACCATAGGTGTCGTTGATGTCTTTGAAATGATCAATATCGATCATCAGTGCTGACAATGGGATATCTGAGTAGCGTGATCGGTTGAACTCGCTTTCAAAGCCGTCATCAAGATAGCGACGGTTCAGGATGCCGGTGAGGGGATCGAACTTGGCTTCTTTTTCAAGTTCGACGATGCGAAGAATATCGTGGCCGGTGATGCGTGCAAGGTTGGTAACGGTGAACACAAAACCGCCGCTTGCGAAGAGAATTGCTGCTGCAATCAGGTCTGCTGCTGCCAGCTCATTCTTTATTCCCAGTATCGCATAGGCGCCGTAGCTCAGACACATAAAGGTGACAAGCGCGTAGAGGTAAGTCCACCCTTTCTTGACGGACTCTTTTCTGACCATGCCAACAATCTGCTGGATGGGGCTGAGAGAGGCGGCCAGCATCAGCAGGCCCGCACCAGTCATCATCAAGAACGCGATCAACATAGGGTGAGACTAACAGGCACGGGTTAATTTGAAGCTAAAGGCCTGCTAATACAATTTTAAGATGTATTTTGTTCGATTCGCGCCCATCAATGTTTATACAGAGTGACGCATCGCCATTGCTACATTTGCGTCTGCGGTTTGTTTTGTTCACTGGTTGCAGTCTAGGAATTACGCCTGCGCCCGGTTAGGGCGAGCGGTCTTGCGGCTGATGCGTTCGTTGGCAAGGCCAACGCGCTTTTCACCGTCCTTCTCTCTGATTTTGCGAAGGCGCTGGGAGGGGGCAAAGGCCAGGACACGATTTCGTCCTTCATCCTTGGCCAGATAAAGTGCGCAATCGGCGGCAGCGACCAGAAGGTCAAACCCGTTGCCAGCTTTCTCAACTGTTGTAAAGCCAATGCTGGCGGTAAGCTGAATGCGGGTGCCCTGATAGATAATGGGAAGTTCTTCTACCTTCTGGCGTAGCATTTCGAGTGTATCTTGCGGGCGATCTGCCGATTGCGGCAGGTAAAGCGCAAACTCTTCGCCACCCAGGCGGCCAAGGTGAGCGCCTTCAGGAATATTGTTCCTGATCAGATTCGCGAATGTGATGAGCGCGTAGTCACCGGCCTGGTGGCCATATTGATCATTGATCTGCTTGAAGTGGTCGAGATCAATGATCGCGAGGGCAGCGCTTTCGTTGGCTGTGGCCAACTGGCGGACTGTATCCTTCACAAAGGCGCGGCGGTTTGCGATGCCGGTCAGGCTATCTGTCTCGGAAGCAATGCGATGGCGCTCCTCAGAACGATCCTTGATGAGGATGATGCAGGAGATTGCGGTCAGGACTGTGTGGAGGAAAGCTTCCAGCATGAAGATTTTCCACCAGATGGCTGTCATTCTACCAGCGACAACAGGCGAGGGATCGTAAATCGCAAACCAGATGTGGCCAAGGTGCATGGTGCCATGGGTGGCGAGGAAGACCGTGAGGGGAATGGCCATTGGCAAACGCCGATTGCCGGGCCCGGTGTAAACTGTGTAGGCGGAAAGAAAGGAAATTCCGCTTATAATTGCCGATTGGGTGGCGATGCCAATATTGGCGTCGTCGCGCAGGGGTTGCCAAAACATGTATGCCATGAGCCAGAGTGCAGGCACGGCGAAAAGGGCCAGACCGGGAACACTTTGCCGGTTGAACGCGCGAAACCCACCCCAGACGAAAATGTAGGCGGTGCTGACGAGCAATGAATGTGTGATAATGGCGTAATTCACATATTCGGGAAAGACGCCGCGCAAGGCAACACTCATGCCGCCCAACGCACCAAGCAGAAAGCCCAGAGCCCAATAGCCTGCAGCGCGTTCCTGGCGATTGTACAGCCATACAACCCACATCGCCAGCGATGCTGAAGACATGGTTATGAAGGTGCAAATCAGTATTGTCGGTACGCTTAAAAGCTCCACGCCCGCTCCCCTTGTTTTTAGGGGAGTATCGCCGCAAAGCCTAAAAATTGTCATAACGTAATGACGATTTTATGCGTTGCGGCAATCAAATGTTTCAAGCGGTGTCCGAGGTCTCTTTGATCCGCGCCTTGATTTCATCGACCATATTTTCGCGAACGACCGTTTCTCCATGGGCGGAGCGCAAATGCTCAACGGCCCGGCGCACAACCTCAGCGCTTTCGTCCGCACGTGTGTGCCAATCGCAACCGGGCACCAGACTTCCGCATTCAAAGCTTTTCATTTTTATCCTCCATTTCTGTTCGCCGGGCAATCGTTTGACCGCTTGCCCGGTTTTCGCTTCAAGAGGGGTGTTCAGCTATCTTCGCGCAGATGTTCGGGCATTGCCCAAGCCTGAAAGGCATCACTTGATGTTGGGCCGTGATCGGCTTTTGCAGGGTGCCTGTCTCGAAGCTGAATGATGCGCACCCAATCAAGATTGGAGCGCGAATTTGCGCGAATGCTTACGACATCTGAAGCAGCTTTGTCGCCAGCTTCATCGGGGTATGCAGGATTACGAAACTGAGCCATGCTTCCATCCTCCTCGTCATGATGTGAGGAGAATTGTAGCACGGTTTCAAATTTTATGAATCCCTAATTTATGCGGTGGGGATTGTGGACTATCAGGGCCAGCGTACGACGGGGGGCATGGAAGACAGGATGGATTCCACATTGCCGCCGGTCTTCAGGCCAAAGATCGTGCCGCGGTCGTAGAGAAGATTGAACTCGAC
>JBNKQT010000075.1:0-4751 GCA_050297115.1 Ensifer sp.
CGATCTCGGCCAAAGCCTCTTGGCGACTCATTCCAAAATCGTCCAGCATGCCGGGTGTGAACGTCGGAAGGTCGCGCGCCATTTGCCGACGCATGAACCAACGCTCAAGCCAAAGCGCAAAGAGAGCATAGACCCCATTGCCACGCCCGTGATCTGCAGCCAGCAATGCACTGACCTGGGCATTCGAGAAACGTTTATGGGGCTGATTTATCACGGGCAACATGACCACTCTCCTTATCTGAATCGTGAAATACAGCCTTTCCAGAGCAAAAAAAATTGAATAATTATAATAGAAAGTGTGAGAAATATTCACATAGCCAGGAACATTGAATGGAAAAACTACCGCCGCTTACAACCTTGACGGCGCTCGATGCCTTCTACCGCGCCGGATCAGTCACCGGCGCTGCCAAATTGCTGGGCCGCACGCATAGCGCCGTCAGCAAGCAGCTTCATCAATTGCAGGATCATGCGGGCGTCGAACTTTTCCGCAAGAGCGGTCTCCACCTGGAACTGTCGCATGCTGGTCAGCGATTTGCTCAGGATGTAACCCGCGACCTGGACGACCTGCGACGGGCCTATGCACGCCTGACAAACGAAAACGACGAGAAAACCGTCAAGCTTGCCGTCAGTTCAACCTTTGCAAAACAATGGGCGATACCTACAATCGCCCGCTTCAACAACGACCATCCCGATGTGGAAATCATGATCCGGCTCGTCGGCCCCCAAGGTTCGCGCGCATTGGAAGATTCCGTCGACATCGTTCTGTCCTGGGATCGGCTTCTCAGCCCAACGACAACACACCCCGAAAGCCGGTCGCTTGGCGATGTTCACATGGGCGTCGTCTTGTCACCGCGCTGCCAGCATAACATCACGGATGAACTACTTCAGGTGCAAACACTGATCCATCGCCGGGGAAACGAGACTGCCTGGGAAATCTGGTCAAACCTGACCGGTATTAAAATTGATCACGAACGCGCAATCACGTTCGATTTTCTATCGCTTGTCTTCGAGGCCGCAGAAGCTGGCATGGGCGCAGCACTTGCCCCCAAATTCCTGATTGAACAGGAATTAAAGTCAGGCAGCCTGATCGCTCCTGCAGGGTTTCACATTTTCAAAGACGGACTTGTGATCCGCCCGTCCGCCGAAAAACCCAGGCTTGGCAAACATGCCCGGATATTTTTCAACTGGCTGGTGGAAAACGCGCGACTGACTGAAGATGGTTTTATCATATCAAACACCCCCATGCCGCAGGCATCCAACCTGCAATGGTAGGCAAGGTCAACCGATGCGAAACTGCGGTGTAAATGCGGCGTCGTAACCGCGTGTCATGATCACCCCTTCAGCAAGAAGTTCCGCACCAAGCCGACCGATTTCGTCTGAGCTTTTAGCCGCAGCACCAGAGCCAGCCGTGGCAACGGCAATATGCGGCGAGCCGGTCCAACCGATCATCGGATATCCGCTATGCGCATAGGAAACCACGCAAGGCTTGGCATCCGTGGAGCGAATTTTGAGAGAAGGCACCAACGCTTTCATCCGGGCAACAAGTTGCTTAGCAACATCCGGCCCCGGTCCATTGCGGAACCAGTCAGCAATCGCCTGACCGCCTTCCACTGCAATATCCACCGGATCACCACCAATCTTGAGATAAAACTTGCCATCCGGATATTGAATGGGCGGCAGCATGTAAGTGCTTTCTGAAATATTCGGCGCGTGGTTGATCATCGACGGCATGCCGGAAAGGCGCGCCGCCTCTTCCTCATCCACCTCGAAGAAAACAACAGTGCGTGCATAAACCGTCATCTCCAGTGGTTGCGGCAACAAGCCTTCCTGGATGGAGAAACCACCAGCGGCAACCAATACCCTGTCGGCGGTAAGCGTCTCACCGTCTGCGGTTTCAACAACACCACGCCCGCCCTGTTCGCGCACTGAAACAGCCACTTTGCGGATAATTTCCGCCCCCGCCTTTTCCGCAAGGAGGTTTTGCGCAGCGACAAATTTGCGTGGACTGATATATCCGGCATTGCGGGGCTCGAATACGCCCTCCGTCCCCTCATCAAATTGAAAAAACGGGAATTGTCTGGTGAGCATCTCATTATCGCCAGCCTGCACTTCAAGACCAAGCTCGGCAGCGACCCGCTCGGCATTGGCAACATAGTCACTGCCGCTATCGCGAGACGGGCAAGTTATCAGCGCACCTTTTTCTTCGTAGAAGCGAAGGCCAGAGCGGGCTTCCATGTCACGGTAACGGGCGATGGAGCGGCCTGCAAAGAGCGCCCAATTGCGATCCGGGTCAATGGAACGCGTGATGCGCCCCTCATCATAGTGACTGGAAAAAACACCCTTGTGCTGAGCCCAACCACCCTCCGGCTCATCTGGCCCAACAAGTGCTACGCCGTCGGCATTTTCAGCCAGATACTTTCCGGCAGCGGACCCAATGAGCCCGCGGCCGATTACGATATAGCGGTAGTGGCGCGTCATAGCTGAAACTCGTTTTCAAGAATAATTTCAGCATATTGATAGGGCCATTTGAATCAATCCCGCAAGGGCTTGATTCAAATTATCAAGACGTCCACGCAAAAACCCTAGCGCAGGATGGCTTTCACCTTCTGACAATAGGCCGCAGAAACAGGATTCATGCGCTTGGCACCATGGCCCGCATTGTAACGCAGGATCGTACCGCAGGTATCACCACCGCCCAGATTGTGCGCCATGGCGAGGTATTTCATGCCATATTGGATATTGGTTTCCGGGTCATAAAGGCCCTTGGCAGATCCCGAATAGCCAAGCATACGCGCCGTTGCAGGTTTGATCTGCATAAGCCCGATTTCGCCAGCACTTCCACGCGCCCTTGCATTGAAATTGCTTTCAACCTTGACCACAGCATGCGCGAGATCAGTGGGAACACCGTATTTCTTTGCATAGGTTTTGATAAGGCCGTTATAGGGTGCCTTTCCAACGCTCTTCTTCGACGACTTTGATGCGTCTTTAGAAAGAAGAGCAACATGCGGCTGGGCAAGCACGCCTTCTTTTGTAAGCTGCATTTGAGCAAAAGCAGTCCCGTTTGCGGCAATGTTCATGACCATGAACACAGCAACCGCAGCAGCAGTTCTATTTTTCATATTTGATACCAAACTCCGGTTTCAAGGACGCACGGAACTCTGTTCCGCTGTGGCTCTCTGGCTCTACAGCGGGTCCGCATTTCCGTCCCATAACTAAGATTGATTGGAGGAACTCGGGCATTAAACCCATCGGTCATCCAACCGCTCGCCCCTCTTAAAGCTGGTTAAATAGTCGGCAGTTGGGTGAAAATAAGGCAGGTCGATGAAATTGGGTTAATCAAACGTTACTCAGAGATTTTCAAAGTTCCGAAGGCAGCGCCTTCAGCAAACGGTGCAGCGTATCCAGCGTGGAGGCGTCAGCGACACCATCCACTTGCGCGGGACGAAAATGGCGCTGAAACGCCTCAACAACGCCTTTTGTCTTAGCGCAATATTCACCGGAGACGGGAACATCATAACCGTAAAGAGATAACATGGATTGGAGAGCAGCAACCGGCGGGCTTGCTTCCCCCAACCTGAATGACGGGCCAGCAATCAACGGCGCAGGCTCAACAAAATGCCCCACCCCGGCCTCAGCCAGACGGCCCCAGGGAAAGTTCTCGCCGGGATCAACTTTGCGCACCGGCGCAACATCCGAATGGCCCAGCACGCGCTCGGCCGGAATTCCCCAACGCCCGCAAATGTCCCTGCCAAGGTCAATAACAGCCGCGATCTGAGCTTCAGGAAACGATGGTAGACCGCCGGGGTGACCTTCGTTGACAATTTCAACGCCAATAGAGGCCGAATTGATATCAGTTTCGCCCTTCCAGAAACTCCTGCCCGCATGCCAAGCCCGCCGCGCTTCCGGCACCATCTGGATCACACGACCGTCTTCGTAGACGAAATAATGGGCAGAGACTTCACTGACCGGATTTCGCAACCATTCCAGTGCGCCATGCGCATCCGGCATGCCGGTGTAATGAAGGAGCAGTATATCGGGACGTTTGCCGTCTTTGCGCTCGCCGTGATTGGGAGACGGTATAACGCGCGCCCTGGCATAATCCGACGGGATATCGCTCATGCGGCGCGCAGTTCCCTTTCAATTGTAGACCACGCTGAATTCAGCATGGCCATACGCTCGTTGGCAATGCCATGAAACTCTTCCGGCACACCGCGCGCAATGAGCTTGTCTGGATGATTTTCAGCAACAAGAACACGATAGCGCTTGCGGATATCAGCCAACGCCATCTGCGGGTCAACGCCCAGAACCTTGTATGGATCAAGCCCATCCACATGCACATGCCGCGCCAGAATGCGCTCAAAATGCACTTCGCTGACATGGAATATCTCGGCTATGCGCCTGAGGAAAATCAACTCATCCTCATGCACCAGACCATCGGCCTTGGCGATGTGGAACAGGCCGTCAAGGATGTCTTCCAGAATGGGGCAGTTATCCTTGCAGGTGCCGCAAAGTGCAGCCATCTTTTCCGCATAGGCCTCATATCCAGCAACATCCTGACGGGCAAGATTGTAAAGCCGCGCAACGTTTTTGAATTCGGAATCCGGGATATGGAAAATGTCGCGAAAAGCGTCAACCTCGTTTTCGGTCACAACACCATCGGCCTTGGCCATTTTAGCCGAAAGCGCAATCATGGCGACAGAAAAGGAAACCTTGCGGCGCGTCTCGGGGTCGCCCTCAAATGCGGTACGAAC
>JBNKQT010000076.1:0-2369 GCA_050297115.1 Ensifer sp.
CCTTGTGGCTAATGAAAATGCCAGCGGGCGGCTGGATGCGTGGGTAACAGCGGAACTTGGCGCCGCTTTTTCGCGCAGCCGGGTGAAGGCGCTTGTCAAACAGGGCATGGTTTCTGTGAATGGTACAGCCGAGCTTGAACCGAATCGGAAGGTCAAACCGGGCGATGAGGTGATAATCATACTTCCTGAACCGGAAGACCCGGAGCCCAAGGGTGAGGATATTCCGCTCCATATTCTCTACGAGGACGATGATCTTATCGTGTTGGTGAAACCGGCCGGTCTGGTGGTGCATCCTGCTGCAGGCAATTGGACCGGCACGCTGGTCAACGCACTCATTTATCATTGCGGATCATCGCTTTCCGGTGTTGGAGGGGTCAAGCGGCCCGGTATTGTCCATCGGCTGGACAAGGAGACCAGTGGGGTAATGGTGGTTGCCAAGAATGACATCGCGCATCGCAGTCTGAGTGCGCAATTTGCTGATCATGGACGTACGGGACCTCTGGAGCGGGCCTATAAGGCTATCGTCTGGGGCAGGCCAGCGCAATTGAAGGGCACGATTGATGCGCCTCTGGGTCGTTCGGCATCGCGCACGAAGCGTGCAGTGAAGTCTATCGACAGTGAGGACGCGCGTGAGGCGGTAACGCATTACGATGTGGTTGAACGCTTTGGTGAGCAGCCGGATGCGAGCGCTTTGGCCTCGCTGGTGGAGTGCCGTCTTGAGACGGGACGTACGCACCAAATCCGCGTGCATATGGCTCATATTGGTCATCCGCTGCTTGGCGACCCTGAATATGGCTCGGCATTCAGAACCAAGGCAAATCGGTTGCCCGACGGCGCACGCAAAATCGTCAATGGCTTTCGCAGACAGGCGCTGCATGCGTTTTTGCTGCAGTTTGAGCACCCAATTACAGGTGAGATCATGCATTTCGAAGCGCCTTTGCCCGCCGATATGGATGCTTTGGTTGAGGCGTTGCGTCGCAGCGAATAGACGATCAATTAAGTGTGTAATGGCTGTGGTCTTGAACAAGGCATATCTGAGGCCTATTTAAAGTGAACGTTTGCGCGTGCTTCGTCAGCTGGAAGGCGTGCAGATGTTGCTTGCCTTCGGGAAGCCTGTTCGAAAAAGAGGGGGTGCTAAATGGCCCGCAATACATTGCCGACCATTGCTTCTGGTGAAGCCGGTCTTAGTCGTTATCTTGACGAAATCAGAAAATTTCCAATGCTTGAGCCGCAGCAGGAATATATGCTCGCCAAGCGTTTCCACGAACATGAAGACCGTGATGCTGCCCATCAGCTGGTGACCAGCCATTTGCGACTGGTTGCCAAAATTGCCATGGGATATCGCGGCTATGGGCTGCCGATCGGTGAAGTCATCTCCGAGGGCAATGTCGGCCTGATGCAGGCTGTGAAGAAATTCGATCCCGAGCGCGGTTTTCGCCTGGCGACCTATGCGATGTGGTGGATCAAGGCCTCGATACAGGAATATATCCTGCGCTCATGGTCGCTGGTGAAAATGGGTACTACGGCAAACCAGAAGCGTTTGTTCTTCAACCTGCGCCGCCTCAAGGGCCGCATTCAGGCCATTGACGATGGTGATCTTCGTCCTGATCAAGTGAAGGAAATTGCGCAGAAGCTGGGTGTGAGCGAGAAAGAAGTCGTCTCCATGAACCAGCGGCTGTCGGGTGATGCATCTTTGAATGCGCCAATCCGCGCGGCAGATGGTGATTCCGGGCAGTGGCAGGACTGGCTGACAGATGAATCTGAAAGTCAGGAAGAGGTGCTGATCGAGCAAGATGAGCTGGATACGCGCCGCGCCATGCTGAAGCAGGCCATGGATGTGTTGAACGACCGCGAAAAGCGCATCTTTCAGGCGCGCCGTCTTTCTGAAAACCCGATGACACTGGAAGAGCTTTCTTCCGAGTTTGACGTGTCACGCGAGCGTGTCCGTCAGATTGAAGTTCGCGCATTTGAAAAGGTGCAGGAAGCGGTTCAGAAGATAGCGCTTGAACAGGCCAACCGGCCGTCTGTGGTGGACGCCTGATCTATCGCGGTCAATTATCTGACCAGCCGGTTTATTGGCCAGAGCTGGTTTGATCCCATTCGCGCAGAACCTGATTGAAAACGGCCTCGCCATCGGGGCCTTTTTCAAGCGTCAGCAAGGCGCGGCGACCATTTCCATAAACCAGAGGAATATCAATCCAGTCCAAATTCTTGAGAAGCTGGATATTGGTACTCTCGGCTTCCGGCAGAGCATTGAGCGCTATCATGTGGAAGTAGTCTGTAATCGCTGCGGGAACGCCGATAAGCGGTTGGCCCTGATCCTGCTCATTCTGTTTCATCGAAATGCGCACAACACTTTCAATGCCACC
>JBNKQT010000077.1:0-4749 GCA_050297115.1 Ensifer sp.
AAGGCGTCGCGCCCAGGTCGCGGGCAGCCTCCTCATAGGCAGGCGAAAAGCGGTTAAACACCGCAAACATGATCAATACACCGAATGGCAATGTCCATGTCAGGTGAGCCCCGAAAGCCGATGTGTACCATGAGGGTTGGAAACCAAGCTGCTGGAACATCACGCCGATACCAAGAGACACGATGATTGAGGGAACGACAAGGCTGGCAATCGCCAGGTAGAACAGCATCGTCGAACCTCTGAACTTGCGGCGGAACGCAAGACCGGCCAAGAGCGACACCACCACAGTGACAATCATCAC
Source organism: Ensifer sp. (assembly GCA_050297115.1). Classification (GTDB taxonomy): domain Bacteria; phylum Pseudomonadota; class Alphaproteobacteria; order Rhizobiales; family Rhizobiaceae; genus Ensifer_A. The sequence continues at coordinate 302 of JBNKQT010000077.1, forward strand.
CATGAAGCCCAGCGAGAAGGAACGCCGGAACGCCCCGCCAAAATCGCCAACGGCCTGTGTTTCGAAGAGGTTGAAAAACCAGTGAACCGAAACACCATTCATCGGGAAGGTCAGACCGCCATTTGGCCCCTGAAACGACAGAATGAAGATCGCCGACATAGGCCCGTAGAGAAAGAGTACGAAAAGAACAAAGAAGGCGGCAAGAAAGTAAAATCCGGCTGTGCGTTTTTCTGCTAACATCTCAAAGCTCCTTGCGAATGTCGACGATGCGCAATATCCCGGCCACCATAATCAAGACCAGCACAAGCAGGACCACCGAGTTGGCCGCAGCTGCTGGATATTGCAGCAACGACATCTCATTCTTCATCATCAGCGCAACCGATGCACTCTGCCCGCCTGACATCACCAAGACAGTGATGAAGTCAGCCATAACCAGCGTCACCACAAAGATCGTACCAATCGCCATTCCGGGCTTTGCAAGCGGAATGATGACATTTGTGAGGGTCTGCCAACCGGACGCACCGGCATCGCGAGCAGCTTCGACCAAGGAGCGGTCAATGCGCATCAGCGTATTAAAAATCGGCGTCACCATGAACAGCGTGTAAAGGTGTACCATCGCCAGAATGACAGCGAAATCGGAATAAAGCAGCCATTCAATCGGCTTGGGCACAATGCCCGCGCTCACCAAAGCCTGATTGACCAGACCATTGCGGCCCAACACGGGAATCCAGGAAATCATACGGATAATGTTGGAGGTCAGAAACGGCACCGTGCACACAAGGAAAAGCACCATCTGCATGGTAGTCGTTCGAATGTGAAAGGCGAGAAAATAGGCAACCCAAAAGCCGACAACCAAAGTAATAGCCCAAACGATTGCAGCATATTTCAGCGTGTTGAGATAAGTCTTCCAGGTAACCCAGGAGCCAAGTGTCTCTTCATAGTTGAAGGTCACAAAGTCAGGATACATTCGCGCAAAGTCGTAGTCCCAGAAACTGACAACAACAATCATCGCAATCGGCAGAAAAAGAAACACCCCCAAGATGAGGGCAAGCGGCAGCGCCTGCAAATAGGATGCCATCGCCCCTAGCGAAAACGATGCCTTTTTTGCGTCGGTGCCGTCGGTCACTTCCACCGATGTTGTCATGATCATTGCACTCCGTTTCAAAGAGCCGCTTCCCGGGGGAGGAACCGGGAAGCGGTCATTTCACGGGCCGGAGGATGGAAACCGGCCCGCCTTGTTCATCAGATTAGGAGGCGATGAACTCGTTCCAACGGCGAACCATGTAACGGTCTTCGTCCATCACAGAGTTCCAGCAGGCAACACTGCCCATGCGCTCTTCGAAGGAACCGCCGTCGCGAACCGCACCAGCTTTCTCCATAACCTTGCCTTCCGGTGAAAGGATGTCGTTCTGGGCCGCCTTGCCCTCAATCCAGAAGCCCCACTCGTCCTCAGACATGTATTCCTTCGCGGTATCCATGCAGGCAGAGTAGTAACCCTGACGGTTGAGGTAGCCACCGACCCAGCCGGATGTGTACCAGTTGATGTACTCGTAAGCAGCATCAAGCTGAGCACCGGAAAGGTGCGAAGCCAGACCAAGACCACCACCCCATGAGCGGTAACCTTCCTTCAGCGGCTGATATTTGCAGGCGATACCCTTGGAGCGAACAGCAGCAACAGCTGGCGACCACATGGACTGGATAACCACTTCACCGGAAGCCATGAGGTTTACCGATTCATCGAAGGACTTCCAGAACGCGCGGAACTGACCGCCCTGCTTGACCTTGATAAGGAAATCAATCGTCTTGTCGATCTCTTCCTTGGTCATGTTGCCCTTGTCGGCATATTTGATTTCGCCAGCAGCTTCCATGATCATCGCCGCATCCATGATGCCAATCGACGGGATGTTGAGGATGGATGTCTTGCCCTTGAATGCCGGGTCAAGAATGTCAGCCCAAGTGGTGATTTCACGGCCAACTAGGTCCGGGCGAATGCCGAGTGTGTCAGCGTTGTAGATGGTCGGCATCATGGTGAACCAACCGGTTTCACCAGAAGCAAATTCCTTGGCATCCTTGGATTCAACAAAGCCAACGGTGTGCGGAGCCGTACCCTGTGCAATAACGCTATCAGATGTCAGCTTGCCGTTTTTGAACAGCGGAACGACTTTATCGTAGTAGGTCAGCTTGGACGTATCCATGGGCTGGATAACACCGGCCGGGAAGACCTTCTTCAAAATCCAATATTCGATATCGGCGATATCGTAGGAGTTCGGCTGGGTAACCGTACGCTGAGCGGCAGCGTCGGAATCAAGCGCTGTCATTTCCAGGGTAATACCGAGATCTTCCTTACATTTTTCAGCAACAGCGTTGATATTGGAAACGCCCGTGCCGATCTGACGAAGGGTGATCGGGTTTTGCGCCCAGATGGTCGGGAACCCGGTGATAACACCGGAACCAGCCGCGGCACCGGCAGCAGCACCGGCAGTTTTAAGAAGCGAACGGCGTGTGATGCCTTTCGTTTCCGTTGTCTTTTTGACGTTATCTGTCATTTTTACAGTTCTCCTCTGTAGGTTTTCTGTCGAACTCGCGTTACTTCTTCTTTGTGAGGCGCCCCAGTACAATCGCCTCTGGGCCGCCCCAGGAGAGCGGAACCGCATCACCGATCTTTGCCGGTTTTGCGAAATAGTCTGCGTCGCTCAGGATCGCGACGAAATCTTCAACACCCGGGCCATCAACCGCGAGTTTCACGGTCGCGCCCAAATCTTCAACATTGGTGATGATGCCGGTAAACCCGAGCCCCGGACCTTCCTTTTCGCCGATACGAACGTGGTCCGTTCGAATGGCGATGTCGGCTTGGTCCTGATCAGCTGGCACCGTGCCCATCGCCTTGAACTTGCCGCCGCCATTGTCTTCAATGGTGGTTGTGCCTTCACCACGCTCAATCACCTTGCCGGTGATGACATTGTGGTTACCCATGAATCGCGTCACAAAAGCTGTCGCTGGCTTTTCAAAAACCTGCCGCGGGCTTGCTGCCTGCTCAATGCGACCGGCATTCATCACAACGATCAGGTCGGCCAAAGCCATGGCCTCGTCCTGACTGTGCGTAACATGCACAAAGGTCATACCGAGAGACTTTTGCAGCCCCTTAAGTTCGGCACGCATACGAATTTTCAGGAATGGGTCGAGGGCGGAAAGTGGCTCATCCAGAAGCAGGGCTTGCGGCTTGGTTATCAATGCGCGTGCCAGTGCAACACGCTGCTGCTGGCCACCGGAAAGCTGGGCCGGGCGGCGCTCGGCATAGGGCTCAAGCTGCATGAGCGCGAGCATTTCCATAGCTTCCTTGCGACGTTCCTCCTTGGGCACACCCTTCATTTTCAAGCTGAAAGCAACGTTTTCCGCCAGATCCAGATGCGGGAACAGCGCATAGGACTGGAACATCATGGCAGTTCCGCGCTTTGCAGGCGGAAGATCGTTCACTACCTTGTTGGACAACATGATATCGCCATCGGTGATATCTTCATGCCCCGCAATCATACGAAGTGTTGTGGACTTGCCGCAGCCAGACGGCCCCAAAAGGCAAGTATAGGATCCGGCAGGAATCTTCAGGCTGATTCGCTCAACCGCCACCGCTGGCCCGTAAGCCTTAGTTACAGATGCAAGTTCAATTTCTGCGGCTTTCGTCATGGTCACCCTTTTCCTGCTCGCTGCCCATTACAATGCCGAGTCCGTGCCAATTTCTCGCTCCAAACGCCAAGCAACTGAATCAAAAGGGAAATATTTTACGCAGCCAGCATTAGCAGTGATGCAAAAATGCGCATGCACATTTTTGCATCACTTGAATGCACAAAATTACATCGAATGAATTCAATAATAAGATATAATTGAGTTCTATTTTTTCAATTTTTGTATGCAATCAGGAAGGAGCTCCTCATACTCCCCTTTTATGTCTATTGAATATCTGACATTTCGGCTGCATAAAGAGCCAACTCTGGATGTAATTATGGACATGAACCTTCCAAAGTCTGGCGTCCTCAACGCCAATCAGGAAGATCGCGCAACCGCGATCCACGACGCTTTGCGCGATGCAATTGTGGATCGCAGACTTGCCCCCGGCACCAAACTGTCTGAGGCCGAAGTCGGCTCGCTCTTCAATGTCAGCCGAACAGTCGTGCGTCACGCCCTCCAAATGCTCACATTTGAAGGACTGGTCACCAGTGAACGAAACCGTGGTGCATCTGTATCCAATCCGTCGCCTGAAGAAGCGCGCCAGGTCTTTGCCTCCAGACGGCTGATAGAGACCGGTATAACTGCGGCGGCGGCAGAGAAGATTACAGCACACGATATTGAAGCCTTCCGCGCCCAGCTTGCAGAAGAGACACGTATCAAAAACGAGCGTGGCCCGGAGGCACGTCGGGCCGAGATCCGGGCTTCCGGCGATTTTCACCTGATGC
>JBNKQT010000078.1:0-13511 GCA_050297115.1 Ensifer sp.
GCCGCTATATTCGAGACAGCGGGCGCGCTGATTGCAGGCGGTGATGTTGTTTCAACCATTTCCAAGGGCATCGTTGACCCCAGTTTGATCCCGTCTGCAGATATCTTCATCTGGGCAATGATGGCGGCGCTGCTTTCTTCGGCACTCTGGGTCAATCTGGCAACATGGATTGGCGCGCCGGTTTCCACCACGCATTCGGTCGTTGGCGGTGTTCTTGGGGCAGGCTTGGCGGCTGCCGGGGCCAGCGCAGTGAATTGGGGTTCCATGGGAGCGATTGCTGCCAGCTGGGTTATTTCCCCAGTTCTCGGTGGTGTAATCGCAGCGGCTTTCCTTGCCTTTATCAAGGAATTTATCATTTACCGCGAAGACAAGATTGCGTCGGCCCGCAAGTGGGTTCCGGTGCTGATTGCCATCATGTCAGGCGCATTTGCCGCCTATCTTACCCTCAAGGGTCTCAAGCATGTCATCAAGGTCTCTCTTCTTGGCGCGCTGGGCGTTGGCCTGGTGGTGGGTATCGGTGTCTGGCTTTTAAGTATTCCCATGATTGCAAAGCAGTCCCGGGGGCTGGAAAACCGAAACCAGTCCTTGCGCAAGCTTTTCCGTATTCCCCTAATTTTCTCTGCTGCGCTTCTGTCTTTCGCGCATGGCGCAAATGATGTTGCAAATGCCATTGGCCCGCTGGCGGCTGTGGTGCACGCAGTTGAAGCAGGTGAGATTTCTTCCAAGGTTGATGTTCCGATCTGGGTGATGATTATCGGCGGAATTGGCATCTCGCTGGGCTTGCTTCTCTTCGGTCCGAGGTTGATCCGTCTTGTCGGTTCGCAGATCACCAAGCTCAATCCTATGCGTGCCTACTGCGTCGCGCTTTCGGCTGCCATCACCGTTATCGTGGCATCGTGGTTGGGTCTGCCGGTGAGTTCCACGCACATTGCGGTTGGTGGGGTGTTTGGCGTTGGCTTTTATCGCGAATGGTATACACGAAACTCCAAACGGCGCGCTTCTTACATCGTCGCTCAAAGGGCAAATGGTACATTCAAGCCGAAGCCGCAAACAACACCGGAAGAAATGCGTCGTCGCTACCTCGTGCGCCGCTCGCATTTCATGACAATTGTTGCAGCTTGGGTTATCACTGTTCCCGCCGCTGCCGGGCTTGCTGCGGTTCTCTACTGGATACTGTCAGCAATCATGATTTAGGGTGAAACGGCTTGCGCGCCAATTTCAGAATGCAGCGGCTTTTTGTGGCGGAAGACCTCGCCGAAGGCAGGGCTTTTGAAGCTGGGAAAGACCAGTTTAACTACCTCGCCAATGTGCTGCGTATGGAAGAAGGGCAGGAAATTCTGCTCTTCAACGGTCGTGATGGCGAGTGGAAAGCGCGCCTGCATTTCCCTTCCAGAAAAAAGATCATGCTCAGTCCATTTGAGCAGGCCCGCCCGCAGCCCGACAAACCCGATCTTAATTATCTCTTCGCGCCACTGAAAACGGGGCGTATGGAATACCTCATTCAAAAGGCCGTTGAGATGGGTGCGGGAAGTATCCGGCCTGTCATGACCCAGCATGTGCAGGGTAAAGTGCATTCGCTCGACAAACTGCAGGCTCATGCCGTGGAAGCTGCTGAACAATGCGGAATCCTGACCATCCCCGATATCGAACCGTCGATGAAACTGTCGGCTCTCCTGGAAAGCTGGCCGCAGGATCGTCGCATCATTTATTGCGATGAGGGCGATGGTGGGCAGAATCCTTTGCCGGTTCTGTCCGGCATCAAGGAAGAAAAGCTCGCTCTTCTGGTTGGCCCGGAAGGTGGCTTTTCGGAAGATGAACGCGCATTTTTGCGTGAACTGCCATTTGTAACGCCGATTCCGCTGGGACCGAGAATTTTGCGGGCAGACACCGCCGCCGTTGCCGCTTTGGCGGTTATTCAGGCCACGATCGGCGATTGGAAATAGCCATCACTGTTTACGATCATCAAAATTTGAACCCAGGTTAAGAGTTTTTCGATTGCAAAACCGGCATGGACCTTTATTGCAGTGCCAAACTTTTAAATCCGGTCTAGAGCGCCCATATGGGCAGAACACTCTAATATCTGTGAGAAAACTGTATGGCCCGTGATACTTCCGATTCGACCCCGGTAGCCGATATTTCCGAACTCATTGAGCATCTTGCTGAAGGCTGCAAGCCGGAATCTGAATTCCGTATTGGAACAGAGCATGAGAAAATCGCGTTCTTCCACGATGGCAACAAACCGGTGCCTTACGAGGGTGATGCGAGCATTTCTGCGCTTTTGGAAGGCATGAAAGAGCAGCTTGGCTGGGAAGCTATCCTCGATGAGGGCCGTATTATTGGCCTTGCCGAACCGACCGGCATGGGTGCAATTTCAATCGAACCCGGTGGTCAGTTCGAACTGTCAGGTGCCCCGCTGGTAAACCTGCATGAGACCTGCAAGGAATCCGCGCTCCATCTGTCTACTTTGCAGGCTGTCGCGGAACCCATGGGCATCCACTTCCTTGGTATTGGTGGCAGCCCGAAATGGACGCTGGCTGAAACACCCAAAATGCCGAAGTCCCGCTACGACATCATGACCCGCTATATGCCCAAGGTCGGCACCAAGGGTCTTGATATGATGTATCGTACCTGCACCATCCAGGTGAATCTCGACTTCTCTTCTGAAGATGATATGCGCCGCAAGATGCAGGTTTCGATGAAACTGCAATCGCTTTCCACGGCACTCTTCGCTGCATCACCGTTCACCGATGGCAAGCCGAATGGTCTGCAATCATGGCGTGGTGATATCTGGACCGATACCGATAACAATCGCGCTGGCCTGTTGCCTTTCGTTTTCAAGGACGATTTCGGTTTCAAGGACTATGTGGAATGGGCGCTCGATGTTCCAATGTATTTCATCGTCCGCGATGGTAAGTATCATGACTGCACTCACATCACCTTCCGCCAGTTTATGGATGGCGCACTGAAGGGTGAAGTGGACGATTGGCAGCCGAATATGGGTGACTGGGCCAACCATCTTTCCACGCTTTTCCCGGATGTGCGTTTGAAGCGTTTCCTGGAAATGCGTGGTGCCGATGGTGGTCCATGGCGTCGCATCTGTGCGCTGCCGGCTTTCTGGGTTGGACTTCTTTATGATGCCGAAGCATTGGATGCGGCTGAAGCCTATACAAAGGACTGGACCTTTGAGGAGGTTGACGCGCTGCGCAATGACGTGCCTGTAAAAGGCCTGAATGCGACATTCCGGGGCATCAAGCTTCTCGACATTGCAGCCGACGTTCTGGAGATTGCGCGCAAGGGTTTGAAGAACCGTGCGTACAAAAACTCCGACGGCTATGACGAGCGTACATTCCTTGCACCAATTGAGGAAGTCATCGCCAAGAAGTCGACGCTGGCTGAAGATATGGTTGCGCAATTTAATGGCCGCTGGAACGGCGACATCGACGCGCTTTTTGACGATTACCAGTGCTGATCAACAAAAAAGCTTGAACCAAACCACCGCTTGTCCCCACTTAGGAGACTAAATACGCCGTGCTGAATGCAGACGGCGGAGAGTGTGGAGTGGATTGAATGGCGGACCGGGCCAGCGAGAAGGCGCTATTTGCGTTTCTCGTTGCAGCGCATCGCAGTGGTGACCTGAGGGCGCTGGACAAGCTGGTGGCAGCCGCCAGCCCTCGGCTTTTCAGCCACGCTGTACGCATGCTCGGCGAGCGTGATGGTGCGCAGGATATATTGCAGGAAAGCTGGGGTGAAATTGTGCGTGGGCTTCATGCCCTGCGTGACGAAGCCGCCTTCCTGCCTTGGGCGATGCGTATCGTCAGCCGCCGTGTAGCCGATGTGATTTCCCGGCGTCAGCGGGATCGCGCCATTGAGGCGGGCTTTACCCATGAGGCCGAGCATCAAACGATGCCGGATGGTCCGGCGAATGCGGATGCGGCGACAGTGCGACAGGCGATTGACCAGCTTGACGGCCCGCATCGTGCCACTCTGGCACTTTTCTATCTTGAAGAAATGAGCGTGGCAGATGTTGCCACGGCTCTCAATATTCCGATTGGAACGGTGAAAACCCGATTAATGCATGCCCGCGAAAAGCTGCGGGTTATTCTGGAAGGAGAAGGTTCATGAGCAAGATTGACGACATGATCCGTGAGGCATTGAAGTGCGAAGAGCGCGACATTTTGAAGAACGACGGCGAAATAAGTTTTTTCGCTCTGGGACTGAGCCAGTTCAGGGGACCTAATGGATGGGTTGCCTGGGTGTTGATGATTACCCAGTCCATATTCTTCGTTATCGGCGTTTACTGTATGATCATGCTGTTTGCGGCGGTCGAAGTTCTTTCGGCCTTGAAGTGGGGGCTGATCGGCTCCACGTCGCTTATCCTCGGTCTGCAGATCAAGCTGGCGCTGGCGCCGCAAATGCAGGCGGATCGTGTTATTCGCGAATTGAAGCGGATTGAGTTGATGCTATCGACCGAAAAATCATGATCGCTGCATTGATTGGCGATATAGATCTGCATGCGCGCGGGCAATCGCATCCCAGCTGCGCGCAGACATCTCATGCGCCAGTGTTTCAGCCGCTGGTATCCAGGGCAATGTGCCATCAATGAGCTTCAGAGCGGTTTCGCAGGCTTTCTCGGCATCCGGCGTGGAGTAGGAAACCGCTTTCAACCAACCCGGCGTTTCTGAGCCATGGTTGGTCAACAAGGTAACGCCATGTGACAGGCAGGCCAACGCAGAGCCGCGCTTGTCGGTTGCACCGTTGGGAAAGGGCAGTAGCGCCATGTCCGAATTGGCCAGCTCTTCAGATACGACATGCGAAGGCTGATTTAATACCAGCTCTACCCCTAAATCCTTTTCCGCATCACGCACGAGCCGGGCAATTTCAGTATGCCCCTCCACCAGAGCACCAATCATTGCGGCATCCACCGGGGCGTCAGCGCTTTTCAACCGCTTTACCGTTTCTATGAAAATATCGATCCCCTTGTCGCGGGAGATTTGCCCGAAATAGACCAGCCGGAAACGGTCGCCACGCACCTTCCGCTCAGCCATCATTGGAATATTATTTCCAATCGGTAGCACCGACAGTTTCGCTTTGGACCATGGATAGGTGCCTGCAAAAATCGCACGCTCTTCCTCACTCGAGAAAATGATGCGTTTTGCAAGCAGGCTGTGCGGCAAGAAGATGAGCTTGCGCGGCAATGAGAAAATGCGGAACTCATGCAACGTGACGAAAACATTGCGGAAGATAAGCGGCAACAAAGCCGGGCTCATGGACTGGCCCATATGAAGTGAGGGATATTGCAGATGCAGGACTGTCTCGTGGCTTTTCCCGTATTTGCGCCGCAGGGCCATCACTGTGTTCAGTGAAAAGCCGTCCAGATATTCAACAACGGTCTCAATGCCGGTTGCATCAAAAGCATCAACCAGGCGCGTCGTATAGTCCGCGACCCCGCACATGGATCCCTTTGGTGATGCAACGACAAAGACCGCTTTCAATTCCGTTTCCTCTTAACGCAATGCGAATGAAGCGGATTCTAGCCAGAAATCCTAAAGAGGAGGTTCATTGTCGAAAGGAGCGTGACTGGCGACCGATATCGACTAGGCAACCCTTCGCTTGCGAAGAAGCGAAAGAGCAGCAAAGCCCACCAGCAGCAAAGGAGCAGATGAGGGCAGGGGAACGGTTGTCACCGGCGCCCTCAGGGCCGTCATCAAAGCCTCATTTTGCGGAAGGCCATCTGATCCGATATTTGGCGAAAAACCGCCGCCGGAACCGCCGCTTGATCCGCCTGTACCTCCTGCAGAGGATGATCCCCCGGGTTGTCTGGACGTGGGGGTTGGGCCCCCGAAGCTTCCGGCAGTCGATCTGCGCGGTGTTCCGGCTGCCGATACAGCGCCGGATCTGCCCAGAAATGGTGCCAGAATTTTTGATCGCGACGGATCTGTTCCCAAAATACCGTCAAACGGGTTCGTACGGCTGTTGAAAGGTGCCGGATTGGTACTTGAACCGGGGGTGAAGTCCCCAAATGGTTGAAGAAACGAAACCGTAATGCCGTCGATAAATGAAAGAACGGTTTCGGAAAATTCCTCCATGTCGGGGCTTTCCAGTGCGGTTTTGACAATAATACCGCCTTTTGTTTTTGCGCTGTGCTTTGCAGCTTTAACCGCCACGCCGGTTTTTTCAGCGCCGACAGAAGCGTCTTTGGAGTAAATAAATGTCGTGGACGCCAGTCCAGTTGCCGCCAAAAAACCCACGGCAATAGCCATTTTCCAGATCAAAGACTTCATACGCAATACCCTTCAGTCTCAAACACAGACTGCATTAACTAATTGTTAACGTTTGGACCTCGCGGGTGTTTTTGTCAATGGGTTCCGGTAATTAGGATTAACGTGAAGATATAAGCTCAGGCACCAAAAGGGGCCGTGCCCGGGTGATTTTTGAATCAGACAAATTCAAGTTGAGCTTAGCCATCCTGCGGACGGCATCAGCGAACGAGGTCACGCCTGAGTTGGCCTATATCTGGTGTCCGCCACGGCTCTGGCTAGTCAATGATGACGATATGCAATGCGCGCGGTCCGTGGGCCCCCAGCAAAATGGTCTGTTCAATGTCGCCCGAGCGCGAGGGGCCGGTTACGAAATTGACGGTGCGCGGCATCGTACCTTTGCCATAGGATGCGCGAATGTTGGCGAATGCATCTTCGAGTGTGCCGCCAACATCGCTGGCTTTCACAACAACAATATGGTGTTCAGGCAGGAAGTTGATTGTCACCGGGTTATCGGCCCCGGATGTCAGAACCAGCGTACCGCTTTCTGCAATCGCTCCCACCGCATGGCTAAGGCCGGTCATGTCAGTGCCATCCGATGCACCTTTCTTGACCTCCAGCGTTCGTTCGCTCTCAAAACCTGCATCGTTGAAAAAGTCGTCATTCCCCATACGAATTTCCGCAGGCAGATTGCGCGCCTTCAAATAGCGGCTGACTTCGCCCGCTAACTCTCCGATGGATTTGATCCGCATTGTGGTCGCATTGTATTTTTCTGCAAATGCGCAGAACATTGATACGCGCTCGTCGTCGGGCAGTTGCGCGCGCTTTGGAATAATCCCTTGAGGTGTTTTGGCAAGCCGGTCGGCCACAGCAGCCTGGCGAGCGGTATCATCTGCAGGTGTTGCAAGCGAACGCTTCACTCGGGCAAGAATATTGTCTCTTCCACTCATCGTCATGCCGCCTTTTGTTTACGTGTTTCGCGCTGTTCCCATTCCTGCATGAATGTCCGCCCTTCTGGAGCCGGCAGGTCTCGATGCCTGGTCCAGCCACCGGCCAGCGGCAGACTGTGCAATCGCCTTTTGGTGCCGCCAAGTGCGGAGATGACCGGCATGGCCAGTGATGCGCCAAACCGGTAGAGCCGGGGCCGTTTTGCAAACCATGCCCAAAGCTTCAATCCGTAACGTGCCGCCATTGGTGTCAGGTTTCTCTCGAACTCGCGTTCGCGCCAATGCCGCATCATCTTGGGTAGGGGGATGCGCATGGGGCACACGCTCTCACAACGCCCGCAGAAGGTGGAGGCATTCGGCAATTGGCCCCCCACTTCAATACCGGAAAGCGACGGTGTCAAAACCGCGCCCATAGGTCCCGGATAAACGGCACCGTAAGCGTGTCCGCCAACTGCGTGATACACCGGGCAATGGTTCATGCAGGCGCCACAGCGGATGCAGCGCAGCATCTCCTGGAACTCGGTGCCGAGCATATTGGTGCGGCCATTGTCCAGCAGCACCACATGATATTCTTCCGGTCCGTCAGGGTCTTCCGCCCGTTTGGGCCCGGTGGAGAAAGTTGTGTAGACTGACATGTCCTGCCCGGTGGCTGAGCGGGCCAGAAGCCGCAAGATCTGCGAGCAATCATCCAGCGTCGGCACGACCTTTTCCAGTGAGGCAACAACCACGTGGCATTTGCCCAGGGTCTGTGTCAGATCGCCATTTCCCTCATTGGTCACGATCACGGAAGAGCCGGTTTCGGCAATCAGGAAGTTTGCACCCGTGATGCCCACATCGGCCTCGAAATAGCGCTTGCGCAAAACCTCGCGCGCTTCGGAAAGCAGAGAGACCGGCTCGGTCAGATCGCGTTCTGTTGGCAAATGCGTATGTACCCGGCGGAAGTCACCTTCCACCTGCTCCTTGTTCAGGTGCACTGCAGGCGCAATAATGTGGCTCGGGGTCTCTCCGCGCAGCTGGATGATATATTCACCAAGGTCGGTCTCCACCGGCTCCACACCTTGCTCGATGAAGAAGTCATTGAGGCCGATTTCCTCGGTGATCATGGATTTACCCTTGGTCACCGTTTTGGCATTTCGCTTACGGCAAATTTCGAGAATGATCTGACGCGCATGTTCGGCATCTTCCGCCCAATGCACATGGCCACCGGATTCTGTCACCTTTTTCTCATAGGCTTCCAGGTACAGGTCAAGATGCGCCAGCGTGTGGTTTTTGATATCGCGCGCATTGTCGCGCAAGGCATCAAATTCGGGCAGTTGTTCTGCCGCAGCTGCGCGTTTTGCAACAAAGCCGGTCTCGACATTTTTGAGCGCACGCTGCAGCTGTTCATTGCCCAGCGCTTTTGTCGCATTTTCCTTGAATTTAGGTGTTGTGATTTCCATCGCGGCCTCACTCGCTCGCCGAAATGCCAGGAAGGGCATCCAGCGCGGTTAGATAATGTTCCGTCATGTCATCGCTGAAGCAGCAGAAAATGATCTCCTGCATCGTATGTAAGAGCGCATGCTGCGCGACTTCGCGCACTGCAATCTCGGTCGCCAGCTGTGGCGGGAACCGGTAAACGCCGGTAGAAATAGCCGGGAATGCCAGGGTTTTCAGGCCTCGCTCGGCGGCAAGTGAAAGCGTATTGCTGTAACAGGCCGCAAGTGTGGTTTCTTCGTTCCCGTTGCCACCGTTCCAGATTGGGCCGACCGTGTGGATCACAAACCCCGCAGGCAAGTGATAACCTTTCGTGATTTTTGCCTCTCCTGCCTCACAGCCTCCGAGAAAGCGACATTCTTCCAAAAGCTCCGGTCCGGCGGCACGATGGATGGCGCCATCCACACCGCCGCCGCCCAGAAGAGAAGAATTGGCCGCGTTTACGATCGCATCCACGGGCAGCACCGTAATGTCGCCCTGCAGCACGCTCAGGCGTGTGAGATCCTTTTTAAACCTGCCAGCCAGGAGGGGTGGTTGCCCGGTCATTTGCGCCCCGCAATCGGCGGGACATCCGTCATGCCTGCCAGCACTTCGGCGACATGGCGTACCTCTGTCTTGCCGCCCTCGCGACGGATTTTGCCCGCCATATTCATGAGGCAACCAATATCGCCGCCTAACAAAAGATCGGCTTCGGCCGCTTCCGCATTGGCCGTTTTTTTGGAAACGATGGCGTTGGAAATATCGGAATATTTGATGCAGAACGTGCCGCCAAAACCACAACAGATATCGCTGTCTTTCATCTCCTTGAGAGTCAGCCCATCAACGCTGTCCAGTAGCTTGCGCGGCTGTTCCTTGATTCCCATTTCGCGGAGCCCGGAGCAACTGTCGTGATAGGTGACAGTGCCTTCAAACGTAGCCTGGACCTTTTCCACCTTCATCACATCGGTGAGGAATGAGATCAGCTCATGCACCTTCTCGGAAAAGGCGCTGGCGCGTGCCTCCCATTTTGCATCCCCTGCAAACAGGCCCGGATAATGCTTCTTCAGCATGGCCGCACAGGAGCCGGATGGGGCGACGATATAGTCGAAATCCTCGAACACGGAGATCACTTGTTCAGCAATGGTGCGCGTATCGGCGCGGTCGCCTGAATTATAGGCCGGTTGCCCGCAACAGGTTTGCGCCCTCGGTACATGAATTTCGCATCCCGCATCCTCCAGCAACTTGACCGCAGCAAAGCCTGTGGTGGGCCGGAAGAGGTCGGCAAGACAGGTCACAAACAGACCTACCTGCGGTTTTTTCATGTTGTCACTCATGCGGTATCCCTGCTTGGTTTGATTGCGGAACGGTTTTTCAAACGTTGGCGGGCGACTTGCTCCCATTCGCCGGATTGTTTGGCCGTCTGCATGGTTCTGGTTACAAAATCGATATGGTCTTCGGCGGCCTTGCGCGCGTTGGCCGGGTGACCTTGAACAATGGCATCAACAATGGCTTCGTGCTGCGCAAGCAATGCCTCACGCGCTCCGGCTTCGGAAAATACCATCTGGCGATGATAGAATATGCCCGCTGACAAAAGCCGGTAGCAGGCGCGCAGCGTGTGCATGAGAATGACGTTATGTGCGCACTCGCCGATGGCATTATGTAGCTCCACATCCGCATCCAACTCATCGTCAAAGCTGCCGCTCTCGTGTGCTTCGCGCATATCGGCGATGATACTTTTCAAAAGCGCCTTGTCGGAATGGGTCGCGCGGGCGGCGGCAAATTCAGCTGTAATACCTTCAAGCTCGCGGCGGTATTCCAGATAATCCAGCGTTGCCCGTTCGTGGCGGGCGATAAGATCGGTTACCGGCTTGGAGAATATCTGTCCGATAATATCAGCCACATAGGTGCCGCCGCCGTGCCTACTTTCCAAAAGCCCGCGTGCCTCAAGTTCCTTCAAGGCATCGCGCAGAACTGGCCGTGAAACATCCATTTGTGAGGCAAGGTCGCGCTCGCCCGGCAGCTTTTCGCCATCGCGCAACACGCCGTCGAGCAGCAATTGCTCGATCTTGAACACCACTTCGTCGGCGGTGCGTGATGGTGAAATGCGTGAAAAAAGCGCGGGTTCCATACCAACCTCCCGCGCCTGTTTAACAACAGGCGCGACAAGTGGTCAATATTTTTATCCAATTTAGTCGGTCAGCCAAATTTCAGAAACAGTTTGGCATAGGGAGGCTTGAGACCACCGATTGCTGCCTTGAGCGAAGAGGCATCCCCTGTTTCGGCGGCGGCTTTCAGCTTTTCAATGCTTTTCCCAACACCAATAATAAGGGCTTTGAATGCATCATCGGCATCAGTTGGTGGGTGCATTTTCAGGTCGATGAGGAGGTATTCCAGGACTTCAGCCTGTTTCGCTGCCATATCACCTGTCATGTTCGGTGCGCCCAGTACTTTCTCCATGCGGGCGTGATAGGCATTCATCCTGTCTGAGAAGGAAAAGAGGCCATTGCGGATATGCAGTGATCCAATTTCATCGCGAATGGCTTCCAGCGTTTCGTGGGCCTGCGCAAGCGCGCCTGCCTTGACTTCTTCAGCGGCACGCGCGGCTATATCCATAACGGACTGCATTGTCTGAACGTAAGCCGGATCGTCTTCATATTGTGGCGGTGTCGGCTGTGCTTGCAACGCTTTCCATGCAGCGGAAAATCCGGTGACAGCCTTGGCGGACTCCGACGTCTTCCCTGTATTTGTCATAAACAACGCTGCTCTGTAGCTGGCATAGGCTGAGCGCAAATCGACTTCAAAATCCTTGAAATCGCCAGCCAAAACAGGAAAAGCCATGAGCAGGCTCAGTGCTGTGCCTGCAGTCATTCTCAAGATAGACATTTGTTTCCTCGCTTTTGAGTGTGTTTTCCCGAATGGAATAATGCATTCAAAAAGCGTTATGTAAATTGTTGGATATGAGGTTGGTCGCCTTGGGGCGAATTGTCGCCGCGATGCGACAGGCTTTGACGGTGAAGCCATTCTATGGGATTGCGTAGAACGCCTGTCCAATCTTACCCAATATGTGGAGGTAAGGGCGGCGATGGCGGGCTGGCTCAAATTCGGGGGGAGTTGATGAGCAAAAGCAGTTTTTCATTCCGGCCAGCCGCTGAGCGCAGCGTTGCACTTGGCGAAATTCATGCGCGCCCGTTGGCGCTGGTAAAAACGCCGCGCGTTATCTTTCAATTGGCTTTTATGTCGGATGGCGGGAGTGGCGTTGCCCACACTGCCATGGCCAATATCTCGCGTCAGGCCGGCGTCACACCTCCTGATCGTGATGCGCGTCACCACGCTCTCAATTGGGGACCGGGCACACTGCGCTGGGAGCGCCATACCGAATTTTCCACCTGGTTTTGGGATTGCCCCCCGCCTGAGAAATTTGGCGAGGCGATCTCTGTCCACCCATTTGGTGCTGAGTTTACAGCGCCCGGTTCGCTAATCTCGGGAATTCGTCTTGAAGTGCGACCGGATACCCCTGAAACGCGCGCTTTTGTTGAATTGTTCGACAAAGCCAGCCTTTGCCACTCGAAAGTGAAAGACGGCCAAGCTGAAATTTTCACCGATTTCCGCCAGAACGGGGATGGCCTGACACAGATACTCGTGATTGATAAAGGCATGACTGAAGCCGGTGTTGGTGCGGTGGTGCAGCGTCTTCTTGATATCGAAACCTATCGTACCCTCGCAGCCCTTGGCTTGCCTCTCGCCCAGAGCCAATCAGCAGAAGTTCGACGCATCGAAGATGGATTGACCGCCGTAACGCAAAGCATGAAGGCCAATGCGCGTGAAAAGGCCGACGACATGTTGACCGAGATCACCAGCCTTGCCGCCGAACTGGAAGCCAACGCGGCAGCCACGCTTTATCGCTTTGGTGCCAGCCGCGCCTATTACGGCATTGTTCAAGAGCGCATAAATGCACTCAATGAGACGCCGGTTCCAGGCTTTGAAACACTTGGCATGTTTCTGGAAAAACGCCTCGCACCGGCCATGCGTACCTGCCATTCGGTTGAGGAGCGCCAGGCCAACCTTTCACGCAAACTCTCCCGCGCGACGGGCCTCATTCGAAGCTGGATCGATGTGGAACTTGAGCGTCAGAATTCGGCCTTGCTGACCACCATGAACCGCCGCGCCGAAATGCAGCTTCGCTTGCAGCAAACCGTGGAAGGGCTTTCCGTTGCGGCGATCTCTTATTATGTCGTCGGCCTGTTCGGCTATCTGGTAAAGGGCTTGCCGCATGATCTTGTGCCGTTTGACACGTCGTTGCTCACCGCAGCTTTCGTGCCAGTTGCGATCTTGGGCGTTTGGTGGGTGGTGCGCCGTATTCGCCAGCACCACGAAGATTAAGTGCTATTGGAGGGGACGGTAAGCCCCAACAACCTCTTTGATTTCTTTGAAGCTGGTGTTCAGGCCAGAGGCGGACAGCGCAAGGCCAGTGGCGCCAACAAGCTGGTTGGCGCTCTTTAAAGCCATGTCCTTAAAGCCAGCGGGAAGCGTGGCCTCAAATTCCGGGGTAAGCTCGATCATCACGAAATGCTGGCCCCGATGAGACCATGTGGATGCGCTTTTGATAGCAGACCATGGGATGGTTTCTGCGTGCAAGCGGACATCGCGCACGCCGTTTGGCCCAATGGAAAGGACCACACCCTTTTCGGTCAGCAGCTTCTTGAGCGCGACAAAGCCGGTATAGCCAAAGAAGACCACGCTTGCAGCGCCAAGAATGAAGCCGAAGCTGTCCTGGCCAAGCATGAAGGAAGCGCCAATCAGCACAAAGCTCAAGGAACCGGCAAAAATGTAGAGCAACTTTTTCTTTGAGGTTTCT
>JBNKQT010000079.1:0-7149 GCA_050297115.1 Ensifer sp.
AAAAATGCAGGTTTTGCAACTGGGTTAACCGGCTTCAGCGCTTCATCGATGGATTCGACACCACACAGGCCACAACCAACCGGCCCTGCCATGGCACGACGCCGAGTCTCCATCTGTTGAAGGCGCTCTTCTGGAAGCGCAATTTGCACGTCCAGCCCGTTGGTGGCTTCAACTACATCAATAGCTTCAATTTCCGCAGTTGACGCAACAACACCCTCAGCCAGAGAAAACCCGACCGCAAAATCCTCCAGGTCAGCAGGCGTGGCCATCATCACCGCATGGCTTGAGCCACCATAAGAGAAGGCAACAGGCACTTCTGTTGCCACCTGGCGGTTCGCCTCGGCAAATCGGCCTGAGCGGAAAGCCTGCTCACTGACACTGATGGACGAACGAGGAGCCATCCGTTACTCCGCCGGCTCCGCTGTCACGATACGGCGAGACTGACGGGCTTGCGCCTCATACTCTTCCTGCCACTCAGACGGGCCGTTAGATGGCGCCACCTGAACTGCTGTCACCTTGTATTCCGGGCAGTTGGTCGCCCAGTCAGAGAAGTCCGTGGTAATCACGTTTGCTTGCGTAACCGGGTGGTGGAAGGTCGTATAGACCACACCGGGCGACATACGCTCGGAAACCTTCGCGCGCAGCGTGGTTTCACCGGAACGGCTTGCCAGCCGCACCCAGTCACCATCCTTCAAACCACGGTTTTCAGCATCATGCGGGTGAATTTCCAGCACATCTTCCGGGTGCCAGGCGGTGTTATCGGTACGCCGCGTTTGTGCACCCACATTGTACTGGGAAAGGATGCGGCCAGTGGTCAGCAATAGAGGGAAACGCGGGCCGGTTTTCTCATCCGTCGCCACATATTCGGTGCGAATAAACTTGCCCTTGCCACGCACAAAACCATCCACATGCATGATGGGCGAACCTTCCGGGTTCGCATCATTGCACGGCCACTGAACAGAGCCTTTTTCGCGCAACATCTCATAGTTCACATTCGCGAAGCTCGGCGTGGTCGCCGCAATCTCAGCCATGATTTCGGCCGGATGCGAATAGTCCCAGTTCAGCCCCATTGCCTGCGCCAGAAGCTGGGTTATTTCCCAATCCGCGTAGCCGTTCTTCGGCGTCATCACGCGGTTCACCATGTTGATGCGGCGCTCCGCATTGGTGAATGTGCCGTCCTTCTCAAGGAAGGTCGAACCCGGCAGGAAGACATGCGCGTAATTGGCCGTTTCGTTGAGGAACAGATCCTGTACGACCACGCATTCCATCGCCGCCAAACCTGCAGCCACATGTTTGGTATCCGGGTCAGACTGAAGAATATCCTCACCCTGAACATAAAGCCCCTTGAACGTGCCTTCCACCGCAGCATCCAGCATGTTGGGAATACGAAGGCCCGGTTCCGGGTTCAGCTGCACGCCCCAAAGGTCTTCAAAGATCGAACGCGTGTCAGCATCCGAAATATGACGGTAGCCGGGAAGCTCGTGCGGGAAGGAACCCATATCGCAAGAGCCCTGCACGTTGTTCTGGCCACGAAGCGGGTTCACGCCCACACCGTCACGACCAATATTGCCAGTCGCCATCGCAAGGTTTGCAATGCCGATAACAGTGGTGGAACCCTGGCTGTGCTCTGTCACGCCGAGGCCATAATAGATCGAACCGTTGCCACCCTGTGCATAAAGGCGGGCAGCACCACGGATCAGGTCAGCTGGAACACCGGAAACTTTCTCCACCTCTTCCGGGCTGTGGCGCTTGTCAGAAACGAACTCCGCCCAGTCCTCAAATTCATCCCAATCGCAACGCTCGCGAATGAAGGCTTCATCGTAAAGCTTCTCGGTGACGATGACATGAGCGAGCGAAGTCACAACCGCCACGTTGGTGCCCGGGCGCAGAGGCAAATGGTAACTTGCCTTGATATGCGCACTATCCACCAGCTCGGTCTTGCGTGGATCAACGACAATCAACTTGGCACCCTGGCGCAGGCGCTTTTTCAGGCGTGAACCGAAAACCGGGTGCGCATCCGTAGGATTTGCACCGATGATCATCACAACGTCAGTTTTCTCGACACTGTCAAAGTCCTGCGTGCCGGCAGACGTGCCGAACGTCTGACCAAGGCCATAGCCGGTAGGCGAATGGCAAACGCGGGCGCAGGTATCAACGTTGTTGTTGCCAAAACCAGCGCGGATCAGCTTCTGCACAAGGAAGGTTTCCTCATTCGTGCAGCGCGAGGAGGTGATGCCACCCACGGAATCGCGACCATATTTGTCCTGGATCGACTTGAACTTGTTGGCGGTGAATTCCAGCGCCTCTTCCCAGCTCACTTCGCGCCACGGCTCGGACACCGTTTCGCGGATCATCGGATTCAAAATACGCTCTTCGTGGTTGGCATATCCCCAGGCAAAACGACCCTTAACACAGGAATGGCCACGGTTCGCCTTGCCATCTTTCCAGGGCACCATGCGCACGAGCTCTTCGCCACGCATTTCTGCCTTGAAGGAGCAGCCAACGCCGCAATAGGCGCAAGTGGTGATTTCGGAATGCTCGGGCTGACCAATCTCGATGACGGACTTTTCCGTCAGCGTCGCCGTTGGGCAGGCCTGAACACAAGCGCCACAGGACACGCATTCAGAGCCGAGGAAATCCTCGTGCATACCCGGTGATACGCGACTGTCGAAACCACGGCCCTCAATCGTCAGTGCAAATGTGCCCTGCACTTCTTCACAAGCGCGCACGCAGCGTGAGCAGACGATGCACTTGGACGGGTCATAGGTGAAGTATGGGTTGGACTCATCCTTCGGCATCCACATCGCGTTGATGTCGCCGGAATTGTCGCGCGCCTGCACGTGGTTGCCACCCGCATAGCCATAGCGCACATCGCGCAGGCCCACGGCACCAGCCATATCCTGCAACTCGCAATCACCATTGGCAGCGCAAGTCAGGCAGTCGAGCGGGTGGTCGGAGATGTAAAGTTCCATCACACCCTTACGAATGTCCTTCAGCTGCGGCGTCTGCGTCTTGACGCTAATGC
This sequence comes from Ensifer sp., assembly GCA_050297115.1. Taxonomy (GTDB): domain Bacteria; phylum Pseudomonadota; class Alphaproteobacteria; order Rhizobiales; family Rhizobiaceae; genus Ensifer_A. Next base: position 3,026 of record JBNKQT010000079.1, read on the forward strand.
CTTCAGCAACTGGCGTGGTGCAGGAGGACGGTGTACCGCGACGCCCTTCAATCTCCACGAGACAGAGACGGCAGGAACCGAATGCATCCACCATATCGGTGGCGCAGAGCTTCGGCACTTCGATGCCCGCATCCATCGCTGCGCGCATGATGGAAGTGCCTTCCGGCACCGTCACTTCGCGGCCATCAATGGTGAGCGTTACCATCGTTTCCGACTTCGAAGCCGGGGTGCCATAGTCGATTTCTTGAATAAGACCCATCATTTTACTCCGCAGCTTCGAGTGCTGTTTTGGGTTCAAAATCTTCCGGGAAATAGGTCATCGCGCTCATAACAGGGTATGGCGCAAAGCCACCCAACGCGCATAGCGAACCGAACTTCATCGTGTTGCAGAGATCCGCCACAAGCGCCTTGTTCTTCTCAGGCTCGATCCCGGCGGCAATCTTATCCAGCGTTTCAACGCCGCGCGTTGAGCCGATACGACAAGGCGTGCACTTGCCACAGCTTTCAATCGCGCAAAATTCCATGCCAAAGCGCGCCTGCTTCATCATATCCGCAGTGTCGTCGAAAATTGTGATGCCAGCATGGCCTATCAGACCATCCTTGGCAGCGAATTCTTCATAGTCAAACGGTGTGTCAAACATGGAGGGCGGGAAGTAAGCTCCCAACGGGCCACCAACCTGCACAGCCTTTACCGGACGGCCAGACGCTGTGCCACCGGCAATATTCTCCACCAGCTCGCCAAGCGTGATACCAAACGGCGTCTCGTAAAGACCACCATATTTCACATTGCCTGCAATCTGGATCGGCATTGTGCCGCGCGAACGGCCCATGCCAAAGTCACGGTAATATTCAGCGCCTTCATCCATGATGACCGGCACGGAAGCCAGTGAAAGAACGTTGTTCACAACAGTTGGCTTGCCAAACAGACCTTCAAGTGCTGGCAGCGGCGGCTTGGCGCGAACGATACCGCGCTTGCCTTCCAACGAGTTCAACAGTGAGGTTTCCTCACCGCAAACATAGGCACCAGCACCCACGCGCACTTCCATATCAAAGTCGTGATGCGGCGAACCGAAGATGGAGTGGCCAAGCAGCCCCTTCTCGCGCGCAATCTCAATGGCTTGTTTCATCACGCGAATAGCAACCGGATATTCCGAGCGGATATAGACATAGCCTTTGGTCGCGCCAACCGCGAAACCGGCAATAGCCATACCTTCAATGAGACAGAAGGGGTCGCCTTCCATGATCATACGGTCAGCAAAAGTTGCACTATCGCCCTCATCGGCGTTGCAGACGATATATTTCTGGTCCGCATGCGCGTGATGCACCGTGTTCCACTTGATACCGGTCGGGAAGCCTGCACCGCCACGACCACGTAGGCCGCTTTCGGTGACTTCCTTCACGATGTCTGCTGCATGCATGGAGATGGCCGAGCGAATGCCCTTCAACCCACCATGCGCCTCATAGTCTTCAAGCGAAAGCGGGTCGATAACGCCGCAGCGAGCAAAGGTCAGGCGGGTCTGGTTTTTCAGAAACGGAATTTCTTCGGTCAGCCCCTGGCAAAGCGCATGCTTGCCGCCATTCAGCAAATCAGCATCCAACAATGCTTCAACATCCGACGCTTTTACCGGACCATAAGCCACCCGCCCCTTATCGGTTTCCACTTCAACCAACGGCTCCAACCAATGCATGCCGCGCGAACCGTTGCGCACGACAATCGCATCCAGCCCACGGTCAGCAATTGCCTTTTCCAAAGCTTTAGCAACACGGTCCGCACCACAAGCAACAGCGGCAGAATCCAGAGGAACAAAAATCTTCACGCTCATCGTCCAGCCTCCGCCAGTTCTTCCTTGATCACGTCCAGATCAGCGCGACCAATCAGCGTATCGTCCAACATAGCTGCTGGCCCGGTGGAACAGAGGCCAAGACAGAAAACAGGCTCCAACGTGATATTCCCGTCCTTGGTCGTCTCATGGAAATCAACGCCAAGTGCCTGCTTCACTTCATCAGCCAGTGCATCACAGCCCATCGATTGACAGGCTTCAGCGCGACAAAGCTTCAACACATGTTTGCCCGCGGGCTCCCGGCGAAAGTCGTGATAGAAGCTCACAACCCCGTGCACTTCTGCACGCGACAGATTGAACACTTTGGCAATGGCGGGAAGTGCCTCTTCCGGCACATAGCCAAACTCTTCCATCGCCGCATGAAGGGTCGGCATAAGCGGCCCCTCCAGATGCGCAAAGGACTTCGCAATCTCTGCCGCGCGCTCGGCCACGCCAGCGCCAGCCACATGCACATTCATCAATCAAACTCCCACAAAACAACCGGCTTGTGATTTGAAAGAACTGCCGGATTTTCTCAAGATTCACGATGATGCTTTATGCCCTACGGGTCAATATGTTGGTTCCGTGAGTTGATAGGTTTTATCTATTAAAAAAATCAATTCGAGCCGATATCATCTATTGATCGAGCGACACCAAGAAGAGCGGAAACGAGTGGAGTGGCTGGATCGCGATGCGGTGCGACAAGGCCGAGCCGTTGCCTTGCCTGAGGCTCCTTCATCGCAATCGCCTCAAAAGCACCACCAGCATCAAATGCCTCGATAAGCGAACCCGGCATGATGGAGGACCACAGCCCGGTGGAAACATGCGAAAACAATGCAATAACCGAGTTCGATTCCAGGCCGGAACGAACGGACACGCCTGCATCGCGCAAATGACGGTCTATGATGCGCCGGTTCTGCATATCTGGCGTTAAAAGGCATAGATCGAGCGCACCGACCTCTTTCCAGGAGACCGCACTGCGACCTGCAAACCGTCCGCCGGGTGCACAAACCAGATAGTAGCGCTCCTCCAACAATGGCACTGTCAAAACCTTACCCAGCGGCTCGGCGTCCAGATAGGTGATACCCGCATCAACTTCGAAGTTTTCCAGTTGCTCCAGAATTTCCTCAGATGTTGCAGAACGCACGGTAAAAGACACATCGGGATATTTTGCGCGAAACGGCACAGTAATCTTTTGTACGACGGCCAAGGCTGTCGGAATAACTGCCAGCCGGATATGACCGGAAAGCCCCGCTCTGGCAGTGCGCATCTCCTCCTTCATTGCACGTGCATCTGCCACAATGCGCCGCGCCCATTCCAGCACCCGCTCGCCTTCGACCGTCAGCCCTTGAAAACGCGACCCGCGCTTGACCAGCAGAACACCAAGCTGCTCTTCCAGCTGCCGGATTGCTGCCGAAAACGTGGGCTGGGTCACGCCGCATTCTTCTGCCGCCCGCCCAAAATGCTGGAGCCGCGCCAGCGCAATAAAATATTCAAGCTTGGTAATCATGGCGCATTGTTCCCACATTTTTGTACCGCTGAACAGCGCAAGCCAGACGTTGCAACCAGTCAAAGCATTTGCCACAGTGTAACAAACAGGAACGCTTCGCCGACTCAGCGGCAAGCGCTGAAGATCTATTGGGCTGCGACAGCATCAGCTGTGTCGGCTTGCATCAGGAGGACGCAATGACATTCAAGGCACTTATTGTAGACAAGGATGCTGACGGCACGATCAAGCAAACGATTGAGCAGCTGGAAGACGACCGCCTGCCGGAAGGTGAAGTAACCGTAGCGGTCGAATATTCCACGCTCAACTACAAGGACGGCCTTTGCCTTACCGGCAAAGGCGGGCTGGTGCGCAATTATCCGCACGTGCCTGGCATTGACTTTGCAGGCACGGTGGAAAGCTCTGACGACCCACGCTACAGCCCCGGCGATAAAGTTGTTTTGACAGGCTGGCGTGTCGGCGAAGTCCATTGGGGCGGCTACGCCTCCAAAGCACGCGTGAAGGGCGACTGGCTGGTGCCACTCCCCGAAGGCCTTTCAACCCGACAGGCCATGGCGGTCGGCACGGCTGGCTTTACGGCCATGTTGGCCATTGCCACGCTGGAAAAACAGGGGCTTTCTCCGCTCGATGGTGAAGTGCTGGTGACAGGTGCCGCCGGTGGCGTGGGCTCCGTCGCCGTAACCGCACTTGCCAATCTCGGTTACCAGGTTGCCGCGGTCACCGGTCGGCCAGAAACAGCCGATTACCTGAAGGATCTTGGCGCAACGTCAATCATCCCGAGGGAAGAATTGGAGGAA
>JBNKQT010000080.1:0-7088 GCA_050297115.1 Ensifer sp.
CCATGAACTGGATAAACACGTCTTCCAGACTGGTTTGTCCCTCATGCACAGTCACATCGGGGTTCTGGCTAACATCGGCCAAAACCTCTTCCAGGGCTGCTCTGTCCTCTCCCACAACATGCAGGCTGGTGCCAAAGGGGGCGACCTGCGCTACGCCATCACTTTTGCGCAGCTTCGCGGCAATCGCAGATACATTCTTCCCTTCAACCACAAACGTCGTCAGCCCGGCATTGGCCACCACCTCATCCACGGTGCCACGTGCAAGCAATGTACCGTAGGAAATGTAGTTGATGCGGTGGCACCGCTCTGCCTCATCCATGTAATGCGTGGAAACCAGAACCGTGAGCCCGCCTGCCGCCAGATGGTGGATTTCGTCCCAGAATTCACGTCGCGCCTTGGGGTCAACGCCAGCAGTCGGCTCATCCAGCAAAAGCAGTTTCGGCTTGTGCATAATACAGGCCGCGAGCGCCAACCGCTGCTTCCAGCCGCCAGAAAGCGTCCCCGCCAACTGCTTGCGTCGCGCCGTCAGGCCCAAATCTTCCAGCGTATCACGCACATATTGCCGGGCAGGCGTCAGCTCATAAAGCCGCGCCACAAACATGAGATTCTCTTCAATCGAAAGGTCCTCGTAAAACGAGAACTTCTGGGTCATATAACCCACTTCACGTTTGATCTTCAGACTATCCTTGCGCAGGTCAAAACCAAGCACCTGCCCCTCACCCGCATCCGGCGTCAAAAGCCCGCACATGATGCGGATCGTTGTTGTCTTGCCAGACCCGTTCGGCCCCAGAAAGCCCGCGATTTCCCCTTCTGCCACCGACATCGAAACATTGTTCACGACGGTCTTCTCGCCAAAGCGCTTGTATAGCCCGCGAACTTCGATTGCGTTGGTCATTGGCCTGCCTCGCCATCCAGCGCCACATCCACCACCTGTCCCGGTTTCAATGCAGCACTACCAGGCTCAGGCTTGGCCTCTACGAGGTAGACAAGCTTCTGCCGGTTATCGAGCGAATAAATCACCGGCGGGGTAAATTCCGGCCCATCGGCAATATAGGTAATCCGTGCCTTGTCCGTATTGGAGCAACCGTCACAATGCACCTCCAAAACAGTCCCATAATCAATCTCAGAAAGGTATTTCTCCGGCACATAAAGCCGCAACTTCACCGCCCCGTCAGGTAACAGAGAAACCACCGGCTGCGATGGCCCGGAAACCTCACCGACCCGGCGTATCACGTCCGCCACAACACCGTCGTCCGGCGCTGTGAGGGAACGGCGTTCCAAGCGAAATTCAGCCAGTTCCAGCGCCGCTTCAGCCTGTTTCACCGCCTCTTTGGCCGCCTCAATCTCCTGCAGTCTGGCGGGCAATCGAGCAACGGCCAGATTGGCATTCATCTGCGCCACCGACGCCTCCGAGAGGTCAACGGCTGTCTGCGCCTTGTCAAAATCCGACTGCGAGGCGATCCCGCGCTTCAGCAAATCCGCAGTGCGCTTCAGCGTCCGCACATTCTCTTCGGCTTGCGCCTTGGCCGAGGCCAGATTGGCCTCAATCACGGCCACCTCTTCAGGTCGCCTGCCTTCCTGCAAATTGGCCAATTGTGATTTCGCCTGCCCCAGTGCTGCCGTTGCCTGGCTCACTGCATAGGCCGCATCCTCGCTTTCAAGCTCCGCCACCAGGCTTCCCGTCTCCACGCGGTCACCACGCTTCACATTCAATTTCTCAATGCGAGCAAGATCGATGGGTGCCAGCCGCACATATTCCCCCTCCACATAGCCCGTTGCCAGCGGCGCATCGATTGTGCAAGAGGCAAACAGCGACGCCACAACAGGAATCGCACAGATAAGACCATCAAACATGGCTCAGTCCTTTCGATAGGCTGCAATCAGCCCATGTAAATTTTTCCGCAAAACAGCAATCACCTCATCGGCCTGCGCACCGCTGATGTCATCCCATTCCATTCGTTTCAAAACGGCAGGACGACCGATGCGGAAATAGACAACCTGCCCAATCATGGTGAAAGCCGCCAACCGGACCTCTTCTGATTCCGCTTCTAGACCCGTCGCCGCAGCAAATATCTGACACAGCCTCATGTGCAGGGGCTTGAAGAGCTGTGCATAGACGGTTTCAAAAACTTCGCCAGGCTGCATGATCTCGCGCACTACAAACGTGGCGAGCACTTTGGCCTCACCCGAAGTCGCCATGAACCGCCCGAACTGCTCAAGCTGGGCTTCCAGAACTTTCTGCGCCTCACTACGCGAAATCGGTTGCCAGGCACCACTAAACTCAGACCCGACAATGAAGCGCAACCGCTCCATAATATATTCCGCGCAGGCAAGCCGCAGCCCCGGCTTCCCGCCAAAGTGATAGGCAATCGACCCTATATTGGCCGCAGCGCAATCGGCTATCTCACGGGTAGAGACAGCCTCATACCCACGCTCACCAAAAAGCTTCAGCGCGGCTTCAATCAGCGCTTTGCGCGTAACCTCCGCACCGGAAATCTGCTTTTGCATAAACCAATCACCTCATCATCGACCGAAGTATTTAATCAATCGATTGATTAAATGTCAAGGCTGGTGATTTCAACCACGGTTTCTCGCCTCAAATCCCACCCCTGTTCCCCGGGAAACAGCGTTCTGTCGCCAGACGTCGAATAAAGGCGGCAACAGGAACGTATCACTGAGGAAATGAGATGTTTAACGCAACAGTCAGCCGCAATGAGAGCGCCGAGTTGGTCCGCTTTCTGCCGCGCATGCGCCGCTTCGCTGTCACGCTCACGCGCAATGCCAACGATGCGGACGATCTGGTGCAGGAGGCTTGCGAAAGGGCGATTACCAAAGCGCATCTGCGCCCGCCCCAGGCAGGTTTCGAAAGCTGGGTTTACACGATGATGCGCAACATGTGGATCGACGAGATAAGAAAGCGAAAGGTCCGCATGGGCAAGGGTGTGGTCGATTTTACCGAACAGGACGAGCTGAATATCGGACCGTCAGGCGAGGATGCGATCTACATCAATCAGATCAAGGAGATGATCCAGTCAATGCCGGAAGGCCTTTCCTCGGTTTTCCTGCTGGTCAATGTCGAAGGCCACAGCTACCGCGAAGCTGCCGACATACTGGGCATCCCCATCGGCACCGTCATGAGCCGCCTCTCCACGGCGCGCCTGCGGCTTGCCGAAATGGCAGGCATGCAAATGAAGAAGAGAGCATGAGACGTGAATACGACGCCTGAGAATTTCGAACGCCTTCCCCTGGATGTCCAGTTATCCGCCTATCTGGACAATGAGCTGCCGGAGCTTTTAGCCCGGCAGCTTTCCCGTCGGCTCAAGACCGACCGCAACTTGCAGCGCGCATTGGAACGCCTCGAAACCGGCAGCGTCGTCGGAAACCGCCTGTTTGAGGCGCTCTTGAACGAGCCTGTTCCGCTTTCCTTCGCCCGCGCCATACGGCGAGGCGAAGGCGTGGCCGCCAAGCTGGCGACCTACTAAAACTCAGCGCCCATCGCGCGCTGCGAGGAATGCAGCCCGCACCTGCTGCTCACTCAAATTGAGCTGGCGTGCAATATTGCGAAAATTGGGCGGCGGTGCACCGGCTGCCCGGCGCAACTGTTCAAAAGAAACACCCAATTTATCAGCCACAGCCATCAGCATTTCCGGCCCCGGTCTTCCGCCAGCGCGGTCTCCGCCACGCATGGCCTGCTGCCGTCCGCCCTCACGACCCATTTGCTGCATGCGGCCACCACCTTCGCGACCCATCGTTGTCTTCACCGTCACCTTACCCTTGAAGCAGCCAACCGTGTAGGGATAATCCTCAGTGAACACATAGTGGTAGACATCTTTCACCTTGCCATTCCACATCACCTTGCTGGTGCGCCCATGGCATTCATCCAGGTCTTTCGAGGTCAACTTGCGCCCTTTTTCATAAGATCCATAAATCCCGAAACCATCCAGCGCATACCCCAGCAAATCGCTCGTGCCACCCGGCCCGGACCGCGTATCACTCAGACAGCTTGAAAGGTTGTGATAGTGATAAACACCGCCCTGCTGCGGATGCCCGTCGCATTTGTCCTGAATTTCATGTGCAGGCGCATCACGACCACCGGCATCCAGCGCATTGAAAATTGCCACGCCAGAAGTCGCAAAGCCAATCATGCCCATTGGCACACATGTTGGCTGATCTGCAATCTGAGGGTTTGCCGGTAACCGCAAGAGAATATTCTGCTCGGAAATCCGGTTGGGGTTGCGATCGTATTGATAGGCATCATCCGAACGCGAAACCGGAAATTGACCTGTTTCATGGTTTGGTAGCCCATTGCCACTGATCACCCGCATATTGCCATCAAGCGATATTGAAACCTCGCTCGGCCATTTCACAGATCCATCCACAATCGGCTTCAGTTCCGGATTCCAGCTCCGCCCCTGCTCGTCAAGCCAGTCGCCAGATGCATGCGCACCAATTCCGGTTTCTCGAAACCGCGTTTGGCAAGAGTAGACATACCCCTTCTTCGCCGACGACGAGACCTTGCCATCACCAAGTGGTAGCGAATGCGCATACGCAACAACAGACGCAAAACTACCTGCCCAAACTGTACCGGCTGCAACAAGCGCCGTCACTTTTCCTTTATACATTGCCTTAATCCTCCGTTTCCCGGTCTTTTGCTGACACGGAAAAGGGTGAGCCAAAGCTACTTGGAAGAATACTTAAACTCCTGTCACGTGGATTAATTTATGGAAAGATTGATCCAAATTATATTTGACCGACAGCCTCAACGAGCGCCGCAACCACACGCTCAGGGCACTCGTCGAGCAACATGTGTCCAACATCTGGAATGCTGTTTTTCTCAAAGTTGTCAGGCATCTGCGCCATCTGGTGAAATGGCAATGTCGGGTCTTGCTCTCCCCAATAGACCCGCGCCGGCATCGTAAGTCCCGCCAGCATATCGCGCGGAATAACACCCTGTTCTTTCGCGCCGCCTTCAGCAAACATCGCGCCATAAACAGTGGCCAACGCCTCGCACACACCCGGCATCGCGCGTTCCTTTGCCAATATTTCACAAACCGTCTCCGGCACGACAAAGTCTGCAGCCACCATCTTCTGAAGCTCAGCCCGCAACGCCTCGGCCGATTTTGCCTTCGCAAACGCCTCCAACCCGTCCGCATCAATTTCAGGTCCCATACCGCCGGGTGCAAACAGGGTCAGCGATTTCACCATATCGCCCGCGCGCAATGCCATCAGCGAAGCCACGGCCCCGCCCATAGAATGCCCGGCCAGATGAAACCCCAGAAGATCGCGCTGCGCCAAATCGGCCAGAAGCGCCTTTGCCATGCGCCCGGCACCGCCACTCCCCTCAGCCGCTACAGAATAGCGGTGCCCAGGCAAATCATAGGCAATCACAGGCATATCAACAGGCAGGTGCTTGCGCACAGCATCCCATGCAGCAGCACTCCCGCCAAACCCGTGGATCAATACCAACGGCTCCGATGACGACACATCACCTAAAATCTCCGCATAAAGTGACATATAATCCCCTCCCATTTCCATCACAAAAGCCGCACGCAACTGCGGTCAGCACTCACCCTCAGCCGCCATCCAGCGGCCCTAATTCTGCCCCTCGTAGAGCCCGCGCACAAAATCGCGTTGCATCACGATCACCAGCAAAGCCGGTGGCAAAGTCGTAATGCAAATCAGCATAAGGCCGTTAAGACTTATAGACCCGAAATACTGTAATCCGCGAACCAGCGTCGCCCGTGCCTCCTCCGTCGTCGCAATCGCAGGCCACAAATATTGGTTCCATCCGCTCACAAAGGTTACCAGAAACAGGGCCTTTGCCATGGGCATGGAAAGTGGCACCACCATATCGCGGAAGAACAGCCACGGCCCTGCCCCGTCCAGCGCCGCACTTTCGCGCAGGCTTGGCGGCATGCTTTTCAAAAACTGCCTGAAAAACACTATCCCGATCCCAGTCGCAGCAACCGGCAAGATCAGCCCCGCATGCGTGTTGATCAGGTTCAATTCCGCCGTGACCGCATAAGTCGGCAAAAACCGTGATTCCAGCGGCAGCATGATGGAAAGCACGAACAATCCGAATATGGCTTTGGAAAACGGCATACGCAGCATTACCAGCGCGTAAGCCGCCATCAGGGAAAGGATGACGCGCAAAAGCCCGAGCCCAACCGCCAGCACCAACGAATTCCACGTCATCCGCGCCACCGTCACGTCGCCGTTGAAACCCTTGCCAGTTGAAAGAAAATCCCCGTAATTCTCAAAAATCGCCCACAGGCTATATCCACCCTCTGGCGCCTGAGCCGTCACCAAGAAGGCCATCACCAGCGGTGCGCACATAACAAATGCACCGAAAATCAATATCAAATGATCAAAAACGAGCTGCGGACGCAAAGGAAGTCTCCATTCCTCTTCGCACAAACCACGATTCCGCAAAACCGGCAATGCCCTTGCATCAAGCAGATAATCTTCCTAAGCCCGCACCATGCTGACACTCGACAACATCATCTCTGATCGCGGCTCCAAATATGCCGTCTCCGGCGGCCCCTGCAAGAATGCAGCAGACGCCAAAGCTTTCATTGATGAGCTGAAGAAAACCAAGAAATTCGCCAAAGCCACCCACAACACATGGGCGCTGATTTGCAGCGAAGGCCAGATCAAGAACGATGACGGCGAGAGCGGCGCGGGCATGATTATCCTGAAGATGCTCGAGAGCGAAAACCTCAAAGACCACATCATCGTCGTCACCCGCTGGTATGGCGGAAAGCATCTGGGCGGCGACCGTTTCCGCCATGTAAAGAATGCGGTGAAGGCCTACCTGGACGAAAGTTGAAACATGCCGATACGATTTCACCATTTGCCGACCAGCATTTCTTGGCGAATTCGCGAAGAAATGTTACCAACTCCACTATCCAAGTTCATCCACAGACCCGCGGAGCGATTGTAGAAAACCATGCGAATTGACCGCATCAAACTTGAGAACTTCAGAGGCTTTGCTGAATTCGATCAGAGATTAAATCGACGTTTCACACTCATCATTGGCTCTAATGGCGCGGGCAAAACTTCTCTTCTGGACGCCATTTCTGTCTCAT
>JBNKQT010000081.1:0-7675 GCA_050297115.1 Ensifer sp.
ATGGAGGTTGCAGATGCCAGCACTTTCAATACGATCAAAAGCAGAAGGAAGGGTGCTGTGTAAAAAGCCCCAAAGCCGACGTGCAGAGCGGAATGTCCCGATGAGAGCACGGCTGGCGTGACAAGTCCCATCGCGCCCACACAGATGCCGCCGACGATCGGTCGGCCCCAAATTGGCAGCTTGCTGGCTGTGAACGCGGTTTCCAGAAAAGTCACGGTCCGCATCATAGCGATTGCGACCATCGCGCTGATGAACGCCATGAAAAAGACGAGCGTGTAGTCGGACGCCGCCAGCGTTCCGGCAAATCCAACCTGAAACGAAGGCTGAGGCAGGACAAGTCGCATCACGCCGACCGCAGATATAGCCGCGACGATAACCGGTGCCAGAATGCCTATCGAATAGGTTGATATGATCAGTTCGAATGCGTAAAACGCCCCGGTGAGCGGGGCGTCGAAGGCTGCGGCAATTGCGCCGGCGGCCCCACAGCCGACGAGTGCTCTCATGTCACTGCGGCGAAGATGGAATAGCTTCCCGATACTTGAGGCCAGCGCCGATCCCAGCTGTGTATATCCCGCCTCCATCCCGATCGAGCCCCCAACACCATTAGAGACCATCGTTTGCAGAACCAAAAAAATGCTCCCGCCGAACGGCATGCGGCCGCCATGAAGGGCATTGGCCTCAACGGGGTCGATAATGTTCAAGGATTTGGCTTTGGCGTGGACGAAGGCCAAAAGCCCAACCATCAACCCACCGCCCGCCGGGACAAAGAATGCACGCAGCGGATCGATATAAGCCGCACCGCTGACCTCGTGACCTTCAACGGCGAAAGCAACGTGATGAACCCATTGTATAAGGGCAACCATACCCGCGACACCAAGCCCCGCCAGCCCACCAATGATCGCGGCAAGAATGGTCAGAGACACCTCATCGCTGCGGATCAGTGCTCTGATTCTGCGCGGAATAGGCGAACGATGATGCGCATCCTCATCATCGTCATGCAATGTGGCTTGTACCGTCATAGTCAGGAATTGATGTAGCTCTCGTATAGGTCCGCGATATATTTTGTGACCGAACCCGGGCGGCCGTCGCCGACCATTCTCCCATCGATCTTGGTCACAGGGGTAATGCCTCCCAATGTGCCGGTGACGAAAGCCTCGGAAGCACCATATACTTCTGCCAGGGTAAAGTCGTGCTGACGAACCGTCTTTCCCGCTTCCCCGTAGAGTTTGATGACTTTCTTGCGGGTAATACCGCAAAAATTGAAGCGTCCGGTGGACGTCCAGAGTTCGTCTCCGCGGACAATGAAGAAGTTGGTCGAGTTGCAGCTCGCTACAAAGCCGCTTTGATCCAGCATGAGCGCTTCATCGGCGCCCGAATTGATCGCCTGTATGAGCGCCTGAATGAAATTGAGACGGCTATGTGAGTTGAGGCGCAGGTCGAACACATCAGGCGTGCTGCAACGGATTGTCGATGTCAGGAGCGACAATCCTTTCTCCTTGGATTCAGGTTTCGGCTTTTTGAATTCAGCGACAACCACAATAGTCGCCTGGCCCAGTGCGAAACGCGGATCCTGGTTCGGCGTTTTCTTCTTGCCGCGCGTCACCATAAGGCGGACATGCGCACCGTCCTTCATATTGTTTTTATTGAGCGTTTCCCATAGAATGTCAGTCATTTCCTGACGTGTAACGCCGATGTTGAGCTGAATTGAGTTTGCACCTTCGTACAAGCGGTCAAGATGCTCATCCAGCGCCAGCAGTTTTCCGTTGACGAGGCGGAGCCCTTCCCAAACGCCGTCGCCCAGCACAAAACCGGCATCGAAAATGGAAACCTTCGCTTCGTCACGGGTAAAGAATTCACCGTTTACATAGATTTGAACGTGATCGTTCCGCTCGTCGTCAACGTATCCCTGGGAGCTCGTATTGCTTGCGAGAATGGCAGTCATTGTTGTTTTCCTGTGTAGGATTTTTCGGAAGTTTCTTAGAACGAAAATTCGGTGAAGCGTTGCAGGAAGGCTTGGGTCCGCTCCATTTTTGGATTTTTGAGCACCTCGTCTGGCGTCCCGATTTCGTGGAAAACGCCGTCGGCGAGGAATATGACCTTCGTTGCAAAGTGATAGGCAAAGCCAAGTTCATGGGTCACAAGAAGCATGGTCCGACCTTCCTCTGCCAATTGGCGGATCACGCGAAGGACTTCACCTACAAGCTCCGGGTCAAGCGAGGATGTCGGCTCGTCAAACAGAAGAATTTCCGGCTCCATACCAAGAGCCCGGGCGATTGCGACACGTTGTTGCTGACCGCCGGATAGCCTGGAGGGATAAGCATCGACCTTTTCCGCGAGCCCCACCTTGCCCAGTTGCTTCAGTGCAATGTCCCTGGCTTGCGCCTTCTTCATCTTCTTGACGGTTACCAGCCCCTCCATGACGTTTTCCAGGACTGTCATATGAGGAAACAGATTGAACTGCTGAAACACCATTCCCACTCTTTCGCGAACATCGCATAGTTCGGATTCGGAATAGGTGCGCTTTTCCGCATTGCTGCCTGCACGGCCGAGCACTTTTCCATCCAGTTCGATGGTGCCGGTGGTCGGCATTTCCATGAAATTCAGGCAGCGCAAAAATGTGCTTTTGCCAGATCCGCTGCCACCGATAATCGCGATGCGCTCTCCAGATTCCACGCTGAAATCAATGCCTTTGAGCACGTGATGGTCGCCGAACCACTTATTCAAGCCGTCGACCGTGATGATGGTGTTTGTCATTTGAGTTCTCCGGGTCAATTCCATCTCAGTCCTTCGCCGCCATGCGACGTTCCAACCGCGCGGACAGATAGCTTCCGGGGTAGATCAAGACGAAATAGATGAACGCAACTGTGGTAAGGATTTCGAGGGGCCTGTAATAGGTCGAGCTTAAGAGACGGCCCTGATACATCAACTCATGCACGGAAAGCACCGATGCGAGCGAAGACATCTTTGCCACCTCGATCGCCCGGTTGGTGAAAGCCGGAAGCATTCTCCTGAACACTTGTGGCAATATGATGCGCCGGAGCACATTCGCGTAAGACATGCCGAGTGCCTTTGCACCTTCCCATTGGCCACGTGCAATTGACTGGATGCCGCCTCGGAATATTTCGGCCGAATAGGCGGAGGTATTCAAGGTGAGCCCAAGCAATGCAGCCTCAAAAGGCGTCATCTGCAAGCCGATAAGGATCGGAAATGCATAGAAGAACCAGATCAACTGGATCAGAACCGGCGTGTCGCGAAAAAGCTCGATGTAAAAAAGGCTCGGCAGCCTCAAAAGAGTGGATTTAGACAGTCTCGCCAGGGCAAGCAGCAAGCCGAAGGTCAAACCCAACAAAATGCTGGGAAGCCATAGTTCAACGGTGACAATCAATCCCCTGATCAAGACCGGAAATGTTTCGACGACAAGGTTGAAATCGAATTTATACGCCATCGTTCAGGTCCTCACCGGTAAGCCGTCAGCCGCGCTTCGGCAATCCTGGCGAGGGTGCTCGCCATGACCAACAAAGTCACATACATGAGGGCGATGGTCGTATAGACTTCGAGCGGCCGAAACGTCTCGCTGTTGACGATCATGGCCTGATAGAGAAGGTCCGCGTAGGCCAGGGTAGAAGCGAGCGCCGTGGTTTTCAAAAGCTCGAACGAGCGTTCCACGAATGGCGGGACCATGCGGGTAAAGGCTTGTGGCAGAATGATCCGTCGCATGAGCTGTGCGTGGGTCATGCCGAGCGCGCGCGATCCTTCCCACTGCCCCTTTTCGATCGAAACGATACCGCCGCGAAAGACCTCCGCATAAAATGCGCCTGACTGCGTCGACAGCGCGAGAACAGCCGCGACAAAGGGATCCAGGCTGATATTCATCACAACCGGAAGTGCATAAAAAAACCAGAAGAAGTGGATGATCGGCGGTGTGTTGCGATAGAATTCAATGAAGGCGATAGAAGGCAGCCGAAGTAGCCTGCGTGAGGACAGGCGCATCAGCGCAAGTAACATGCCAATGACGATTCCGAAGACAATGGAGACGGCAGCGATTTTGACAGTATTTGCCAGGCCGACCAATAACAGGTCGAACCTCTCCAAGACTGGAGTGAAGTCCCATTGATAGCTCATGTTCGTAAATCCGGAGAAATGTGGACTCGGTACGCAACCGCGCGAACCGTTCCATCTCTACATGACCTGCGTGGCGCGCATTGTTCCGCGCCACGCAGGAAGCGCTGACTTTACCACGCTTCTCTGACCAGACCGGGAATGCCGGTTGGATCGATGCCCTTGGACTTCATATAGGCCTTGAAGAGCTCATCAGGAACGCCCGCCTTGTAGAGTTTCGCGAGTTCTTCGTTGACCCAATCCTTAAATGCGGTGCTGGGTTCTTTACGCAAGCCTGCGCTGGTTGCGACAGGATTGACCGGCTGCGGCAAAATCACCTTGCCCAGTTTCAGGCGCGAATATTGAACGACGAGTGCGGGATGGAAAAGAGCGACGACATCTACACGCTTAGCAGCGAATGCGGCAACCGCTTCGTCATTGTTCGAGAACCGGCTGATTTCCGACGACTTCATCATGGCGGTGACATTCTTGTCAACCGACGTTCCAAGAACGACACCGATGCGCGTTCCTGCCTTATCGAGATCAGACCAGGTTTTCGCCGTGGATTCTTCAGACACCAGAGCTCCCAGCGCATAGTAGAATAGGGGCGCATCCGGAAAATCGATGGCCTTGCGGCGCTCTTCGGTCGGGTCAAGAACGAACATAAGGTCGATTTGATCGGCCTGGAGAGCGGCAACCGCGTTAGCCCATGTCGTTTCGACCGGGACCAGTTCCACACCCAGATCATCCGCCAGCTTTTGCCCCATGGAGACGCCAACGCCTGTCCATTTTTCGGTGATCGGATCCTTGAAGAACCATGGCTCGGCAGATGTGACGCCAATGCGGAGTTTCTTGCTAGCCTTGATCTTGTCTAGCGTGGACTGTTCCTGCGCCAGAACCGGCACAGCAAAGGCTGCGGCCGACAATCCCGCGACGGCTAGAAATGTGCGACGTGTAGTAATCATTTCGATGTCCTCTGTTAGGTTTTCTGGTTCTGGCTTTTTCGGCTTCTTATTAAGTTTGATTGCTGATTTCGCGCGCCCGGCTGGTTGCCGCTTCAACGGTTCGCTTGAGCACTTTTTCAAGAACGGCAGCGTGTTCCAGTTGGGAAAGGCCAGCAGCTGTCGTGCCATTGGGTGTCGCGACCGACAATTTCAGTTCGCGGGCTGTCCGGCTGTCTTGTTCCAGAAGCCTTGCACTGCCAATGACTGTTTGACGGGCAAGCAGAGCCGCCTCCTGCGTTGTCAGGCCGACGCCTTCTGCCGCTTTTTGCAAATATTCGGTAAAGGCGAAGACGTAGCCTGGCCCGCTACCCGCGACACCGGTAGCCGCGTTAAGTGCATCCTCACTGCCGACCCAGGAGAAGATGCCAGCTGAACCGAAAATGGCCTCCACCGCCTTACGATCATCCAGTGTCAGTTGATCGCCGGAATAGGCGACGGTAACAGCCTGTTTCACCATGGCCGGTAGATTGGGCATCGCACGCACAACACGTGCCGTAGCTGGTGCAGATTTGGAAAGGGCCCGGAGAGAGACACCCGCGGCAATCGAGATAATCAAAGCGCCCGAAACCTGCTGATTTGCAGCGGAAATTGCATTTGCGACCATGTCCGGTTTAACCGCTACAATAGCGATCTCAAACTGCTCCGCCCCAAGATCGGAAGCAGAAACGACGAATTTGACATTTGCCGGATTGCCCAACCGGCTCTTCGCGATTCCGATGTCCGGATCGACAACGGAAAGCTCGAATTTCTCGCCATTCGAAATGAGGGGCTGCGCAAGAGCCGCGCCCATGTGGCCACAGCCAATCAGCAGGACTTTCAGCACGGAATCCATCTAGATAGCCTTCTTTGTCTTGCTGGTATCAGGTCCAACCTCTGGATTAAGCTGGGCAACAAAGTCTTCGGTTTGACTTCCGCCGCGCGCCATATGGCTGCGGATTTCGGCTCGTAGCGCGTCGATGTCATCGCCAAGCGCGGTTGCGACATAGCTGTCATGACCTCCACGGAGCGGACCGCGAATGCCGTGCGCGCGGTGATGGGCCGCCCAATAAAGCTGAAGCCTGCCCTTCAGGCTCTCCCAAGTCTTTATGAGGATGCTGTGCCCGCTGGCTTCGTATACGAAGCCGTGTAGTTGCAGTTCCGCATGAATACTTGCCGCGTCATCCTGTTCGTCGATGGTCTTGGTCAAAAAAGAATGGCGCTGGAGCAATTCTCTACGAAAAGCATCATCGCGGCGGTCCCAGACAAGCTCGAACGCAAAGATCTCGAGAGTGACACGGATGGAATAAATCTCGCGGATATCATCGAGCGAGAGGTCCACAACATGGGTGCCAGTATAAGGAACGGCAACAAGCAAACCGTCGTCAATCAACTGCCGCATCGCCTCACGAAGCGGGCCGCGGCTCACGCCGAACCGTTCCGCCAGGCTGGACTCGGTAACTTGTGAGCCGGGAGCCAGGTCACCATTGAGAATCGCACTTTTCAAGGAATCGACGATGTGGTCGCGGAAGGTCGTCTTGCGCAGGCGATTGAGCGGATGAACGTCTGATGCCATATGGAGGTCCCTTCCGATGATCGATTGTCAACAATCAATCATCAATTAATGACCACGTCAAGGGTCGCTATCATTCGACCGCGAAGCAGGGGGGAATCACATAAGCCAAGACAGAGCATTCAATCATTGAAGTGGGTACCGCCTCGGAGGTTTGGGTGCCGACGGGTTTTTCAAGGTTGAAGTGTCCGGTTTTAAGAACTCAGTTCAGTAGCGCGAACGTTCGAAATGAATACGCTTTCCCGACATTCACATGGGGTATTTAGATGTGTCGATTTGGGGGGCTATGCCTGATACGTTGAGCTACGGTGCAGGCCAAGTTCACAAAGCGAATTCACAAGTCTCGGTGCGATCAGGCCCCCGCAACCAAATACAAAACGGGTCGCACCACGCGGCCCGTTTTGTATTTGCGTAATGGGAATCAGGTTGGCGCCTAGTCAGGGGCCCGCAAAGAGGCAAAGCCGACGCCCGCGGGACAGAAATGGCAAATCCCACCCCCGCAACCACCGAGACCGGCAAATTTGCCCATGCGTGTCGTTTAACCGAAAGCTCCTCCGCATACGCGTCGAGGAGCTTTCATTTTGCTACATCCCCTACGACCTCGTCCGAATGAACCTTCGCCATATAGTCCTGGTGTTTGAGGGGAACGAATTGTCAACCGGCCTTTTGGCTGGCAATCCAATCGCGGAACGCGGCCAATGGCGGGTAGCTTTTGCTAGCTTCAGGCCAGACCAGCCAGTAGGAGCCTGAGCTGGCTACAGACGGTTTCAAGAGAGCTACAAGATGGCCCGATCTCACCTCGTTTGCCACCAGAAAATCGGGAAGCAGGGCGACACCTAGACCAGCCGCTGCGGCCTGTGCCAGCGTTGCGAATTGGTCAACCACCATGCCGGTGATTTGCGGGGTTTCTTCGTCATGTGCATCAAACCATTTACGCCACGCGGTCGGGCGTGTCTCAATGCGCAAAAGAGGAAGTTCCTTTACGTCGCGCGCAGTGTTTACAGGATGCTTTGCGAGCAGTGAT
>JBNKQT010000082.1:0-4448 GCA_050297115.1 Ensifer sp.
GCGGGCTTCGGCAGCCTCCACGATAGCCTGGGCGATGGGATGTTCCGATGAGGCTTCCAGCGAGGCCACAAGCCGCAGGGCGTCGTTTTCTTCCATGCCCTCGGCAATGGAAATGTCGGTAAGTTCGGGATGACCTACAGTCAGCGTGCCCGTCTTATCGAAAGCAACGATCTTTGCCTCTTGAAGTGATTGCAGCGCGTCACCCTTGCGGAAGAGCACGCCGAGTTCGGCTGCACGCCCGCTGCCCACCATGATGGAGGTGGGCGTGGCAAGGCCCATGGCGCAGGGGCAGGCGATGATAAGCACGGCGACACCGGCCACCAGTGCATAAGAAAGGTTCGGCCCGAATATAAGCCAGATGAGAACGGTGATCACCGCCACGGCCATGACGGCTGGCACAAACCACATGGTGATGCGGTCCACCAGCCCCTGAATGGGCAGTTTCGCGCCTTGCGCATCGCTCACCATGCGGATGATTTGTGAGAGCATCGTGTCGGCCCCCACTTTCAGCGCCTTAAACTGGAAGGTGCCGGTGCCATTCACCGTACCGCCCGTTACTGTTGCGCCTTCAGCCTTTTCCACCGGCACCGGCTCGCCTGTGATCATGCTTTCATCCACGAATGAACTGCCATCCACCACCTCGCCATCCACGGCGATTTTCTCGCCGGGGCGCACGCGGATCAGGTCGCCGGGGATAATGTCTTCAATCGGCAGTTCCACCTCTTTGCCATCGCGTTCTACCCTTGCAGTCTTGGCACGCAGGCCAATAAGCTTGCGGATGGCTGAACCTGCCCTGCCCTTGGCGCGCGCTTCCAGCGTGCGGCCAATCAGGATCAGCGTCACAATCATAGCGGCGGCTTCGAAATAGACATTGCTGGTGCCCTCAGGCAGCACGCCCGGCGCAAATGTGGCCACGACCGAATAGCCCCAGGCCGCACTTGCGCCCATGGCCACCAGCGCATTCATATCCGGCGCGCCGCGAAACAGCGCGGGGAAACCCTTGGTGAGGAATAGGCGACCCGGCCACAGCAGCACGGCGGTTGTCAGCACAAACTGGATGATCCAGCTTGCCTGAATACCAATCAACCCGTGCAGCCAGTGATGGAATGCAGGAACCATATGCCCGCCCATTTCCATGATGAAAACGGGCAATGTGAGCACAGCCGCGATGATCGCCAGCCGCTTCAGGTGCGCCGCCTCATCCGCCTTGCGGTCCTTCACCTGTTCATCCGCCGCAGCCTGCGCTTTGGACGGGTAGCCCACCTTCGCCGTCGCCGCCGTCAGCGCTTCGCGCGATGCGACACCCGGCAGATAATGAACGCTTGCGGTTTCTGAAGCGAGGTTGACGGTTGCCTGCGTAACGCCCGGTACGGCGGCCAATGCCTTTTCCACACGGCCCACGCAGGAGGCACACGACATGCCTTCCACATCCAGCACCACATCCTCTTCCACGGCTGGATAACCAGCCTTGGCGAGCGCGCCGGTGAGTAGGTCCACACCGCCCTCGCCCTCATATTCCACATGGGCGCTTTCCGCAGCCAGATTGACGGCTGCCTGCGTAACGCCCGGCACGGCGGCCAGCGCCTTCTCCACGCGACCGGCACATGCAGCGCATGACATGCCGCTGACCTGCAAATTGACCTTTTGAAGCGCAGCCATAAGACCAGCCTTTCCATTCTCTCTTTCACCCTAGATAGGGCTTCCAGTGACCGGAAGGTCAAGACTTCTGCACCCATCTTTTCCCGCTTGACCTTCCAGCGGCTGGAATCTCTATCGTCAGATCAACAGAATCTTGAAAGGGCGCGGACATGAGCGAAAACACAATCACCTTCACCGTTGCGGATATGAGCTGCAACCATTGTGTAAAGACGATTCAGACGGCTTTTGACACTGAAATGCCGGATGCTGATGTGGAAATCGATATCGAGGCGCATCAGGTGAGTGTGGCGGGGGATAAGGCGAAGGCCGAGTCGATTATTCGCGAGGCGGGGTATACGCCGGTGGTGGCTGGCTGATGTGAATGACCGATTAGGGGCCGGGAGTAGAATGGCGGGTTCTGGTCGCCAATACCCGATAGCCGCCGTTGTCGTGAGCTGTATTCGAACAGCAGTAATCGCTCCTTTGAGGGAAGCGATATTCGAACTTCTAAATGGTGTGCGAAACCAAACTCGCTTCCAAGATTAACGTGTCCAGCAGTTTGACTAGCTTGGTCGAATTATAAGGGCCATTCCGAAGCGCGTCATCGCTCTGATCGTAGAAATGGCGCTGGTAGGAGTCTTTAAATTCCAAAGCGCCGTGCCACGCATCTACTTCCTTTTTGTAGTTGCTCCAGAGCACCTGTGCAGGCCCGTAGGCTGGCAGATCAAGATCAAGATCGAGATAACACTCGATAGCAGCCGCACGCCCGTTGATGTCAGCCAAGCTCACACCTTCCGGCCCTCGTGAGGGAAAACTGGCGAAAGCTTCCAGATTAGGCAGGAGCATGGAGCGCATGTTACTAGGCAGAGTGAGCGCAGCTAACTTACGGTAAGCATCTACACCTTCCGCATCGTTGTCTAAAACAAAGAGCACCTTGTTTTGCACGTCGATACGCAAAAGCCCTTCGGCGAACTTCACCAGATTACCCGTGCCCCAAAAATGGTGGCGCTCATCAACATCAATGAAGTTGAAAAAGTCAGCAACATCAGGCCGCAGCACCTCAAGCGCGCGCTTGATTATTCGCGCGTCTGACGCACCCTCCGTGGCAACCAAAATCTTTTGGCGGCGCCTCGCACCCGGCTGGAAATCATCGATGCTTGCCCAGCCATTGGCAACGAGCGGGCCAAATTCCCAGACGACCTCAATGTCAGCGTTGGCGGGATTTAGGGCGAATACCTGCAGCATGGACTCGGCACTCAATATGCAGAGGCTCGCCGCCAGATAGCTCTTTTCAGAGTAGTATAGATCGTTGTAGTGATCGCTGGGCAAACGGGCGAACTCGTCTGCATGATCCGCAGACGGACCTTGTGCCACCTTCTTACGATCCGGTGTTTCATAATCGATGTACGCATCCTTCAAAACGCCGAGCGGGTAGCGGCAGGCAAGGGTGCAAAACTCTTCAAATGATAGCAGCGATGGCTCTTCCGGGGACTCACTGTATGAAGTCATTTCGAGTGTCTCAGCCACGATGGCCTGATACTCTGCACGCGCAGCTTCGAGCGAATAGTTTAATAGCTCAAGGCGTGGGACGATGCAGTCGAGCCTTCGCGCGAACACCATCTCCAACACTTCAAGATCAGCAACTTCGTCGGGATTCGCTTCGTAATAGTCGTAATCGATCTCCTCTATTTTGCGGCGCGCACGGTCACCCTCCTGAAACAGGTGACCAAAGTCTATACCCATGTAATTTTTGGAATAGGACAGAGAGACACCGCCAACCGACAGCTCGATTTCCGTTCCCATTAGCGTGCACGTTCCTTGGCCGGAACGCTCCATTTCATCTCGCCCGTCTCATCGTCGCGCCACGCATGGAAGCGAGAGGGGTAGTCTCGCCCGACTGTTTCAAACACCCGAACCATCTCGTCTGTGCTTATAAAGTTAAGACGCGTATCCTTGTCCCGGTCGCTCGTGAAAAATGCACCGTGACCGTCATCATCATCCGACAAAATGAATATGAAACTGTGCACCATTCGGTGCGCAACGTAGAGTAAGTCGCGAAGCTCCCGCATAGGCTTGTCTAGATCGTACAGCTCCCAGAACTCGCTCCTGTTGTACCAGTCAACGATAGGCTTATCTTCAAGCTTTTCATATCGCTGCAAAGTTACTTTCATAGCCCGCGTCTCTTCGCTGACCTTCCCAGTTGCTTCCAATAACTTTCTGATTGCATAGAAGCCGATGAATATCTCGCGTTCGAGCCGCGCGTATTGAGCATCGCTAATGTCTTCCGCGTCCATGTATTTCCGGATGACCTTGGCCCCAGTCAGCAGCGGCTTTTTCCAGTAGTGACTCTCAGTGATCATGGGTTAAGCGTAGCATGAAGATGATTTAGAGTCAGCGATTTGCTACGCAGTCGCATATTTAATTGAAGCGCTGTAATAGCGTCACTAAATACCCTTCAATTTGGCCTGAACAAATGACAAATTCTGGGCTCCTGTGAGTGTGTGGCGAACGTCCGAAACGGAGGCGCATTGCCGTCGTTCAATGACAAACAGACCAACAGCAGTGTCGCCCTTCTCTACCCGAACAAGGACGACCTCAAATACACCGCCCCCCATCCACTTCCATGGCAACACCCGTCACCATGGACGCTTCATCGGAGCACAGGAAACACGCCGCATTGCCCATATCCTCCGGCGTTGAGAAGCGGCCAATCGGGATGGTGGAGAGGAATTTTGCGCGGATTTCGGGGGTATCCTCGCCCATGAAGCTTTTTAGAAGCGGGGTTTCGCCTGCCACCGGGTTGATGGCGT
>JBNKQT010000083.1:0-3418 GCA_050297115.1 Ensifer sp.
TGTGAAAGATGAAATTGGCGAGCGTGAAAAAAGCAAGAAGCACCAGCACGATAAGATTGCGCCAATTGCTGCCCGCGATGATCTCCCGCAGGATGAATGCGCTCAGCGCGACCGGAAAGAGAAGATCAAGCACTGCGGCACACCATGCAGGCAGAAAAGCGGAGAAGAATACGGCAGCCCGTCCGACGATCCAGAGAGCCGTCAGTCCTGCAAGCCGCCAGCCGACGACAGGCAGACGTCCCGTCCAATTTGGCACCGCAGTCAAAAGGAACCCGGCGATAATGGCGCTCAAATAGCCGAAGATGAAGGCATGTGCATGCCATGAAATCGGGTCAAACCGGCTCGGCGGCGCGACGACGCCTGTCAGGGCCAAAATCCAGACGACCATGGCCACACCGGCCCATACGGAGCCGAGGAAAAAGAACGGGCGGAAACCATAGGTAAAAATGGCTGGTCCCTGCCAGCGCCGCATTTGTTCTGCTGATGATATGGCCATGTTACTCTCCATTTTCTCTTGCTTATCCCGCCTGGTCATTTACCCCGTTGGCCGTATCCATCAGTCGGCGAATGTGGCGCGCAAAAAGCCAGGTCGCAGGTACCGCGATGATTGCCCCTGCGATAATGGAAACGCCACTCCAAAGGACTGGCAGTCCCATCCAGCTACCGATAAGCGATGCAAAAAATACGTTCACCGCCATGGCGCCTACCCCGAATGGGTAAAGGACAAGGGCAATGCGCGCGGCAGGCCAACCCACACTCATCGCCGCGCCACCATCCAGTGAACCGCATAAAGCGCGAGGCAGAGCGCGATAGTTGCCAACGCAAACCAGAATTCAGCCGTGGCCGATTGGGCTTGCGGGGTTGGCCTGTCAAAGGCAACTGCGAAAGCAGGCGACGAAGCGAAAAGCAGGATTGGAGTGAAGATACGCATGTCAATTCTCCTGTGTGAGTGTTCGATAAATTTCGGGAAGCGCACGCAGCAGTCGTTCGGGGTGCGGCAACAGCGTGAAACCGCCGCGACCGAAGATGCGGGCAAACCAGTCCTGCCCATCTTCATCAATCACAACACCGTGGAGACTGAGGCCAGCACGACGGGCTTCCCGCACCGCCATATGGCTGTCTTCAATGCCATGCTGTCCCTCGTAATGGTCCAGATCGTTCGGTTTGCCGTCGGTGAGTACAATCAACAGTTTGCGTGCTGAGGTTTCCTTTGAAAGCTCCGCACTCACATGACGGATGGCAGCACCAAGGCGTGTGTAGTAACCCGGCTTCAGCGCGCCGATGTTTGCCGTGACCGCCGGGCCCATCGGTTGCGCAAAATCCTTGACCCGGGTGAGGAACACGCGGTCGCGGCGCAGTGACGAAAAGCCCCAGATGCCGAGCCGGTCGCCGGCGGCATCAACGCCGAAGGCCAATGCAGCCATCGCCTCGCGGGCGACTTCGATAACGGATGTGTCACCAATGGCAGCTTCTGTGGAACGTGATGTATCGATAAGGAATGCGACGGTGAGGTCGCGTTCCGTCTGGCGCACATCCTGCCAGATGCGGTCACTGCCACGCCCCGTGGCCTGCAGGTCAGCTTGCGCGCAAATAAGGGCATCAAGATCCAGTTCCGCACCGTCAATCTGGCGCGGACGCAGAATTCGGCGCGGTCGCAAGGTTTCAAACTGGCGGCGCACGGCGCGGATATGGCGTTGGTTGGGTTTGAAATGGTCAGCGATGTCTGGGACGGCGGGCGCATCCAGCACGCGGCAATGCCCATCCATATAGCTTTTCGTGCGGTGGTCCCATTCGGGATAGACATGCTCACCGGCAAGCTTCTCATGATCTGCATCTGCGGGTGAGAGATCGAGATGCAGACGCAAGCGCGTCGCAGCTTTTTTGTGGTGTTTCGAAAGCGTGATCTTTTCCTGATCATCCGCCGCCTTCTTGGCATTGTCTTCCTCATCATCATCAACGCTGCGATTGATGTTCATCGATTCTACCCAGGAGAGGATCGCCTCGAAGCGGTGCATGATGAAGCTGTCGCTGCGACGCGTTTGTTCCTGATCCTTGCGCTCACCCATTTTGCGCGAGGTGAAAGTGCCACCGGCTGGCGCATTGGCACAGTCTGATTGATCCTCTCTTGCAGCGCTGCCGCGTTTTACAGGTTCAAAACGAAGCCAGATCGGGACCGGCGCAAACGGCTTGTAGCCGCGCGCTGTGGCAGACACGATGATGCGCTTGCCCGCGCTTCTGCCCAGCTGTTTGCAGATGGCATTTTCAATTTTTGCCTCATCGATGGAACGCGGAATCTCTGGTCTCTGCTCAAGGCTCAGGATGGCCATTCGTTCGTAGGCTGAACGCAGGCCGGGGCATTGGCGATAAGCAGCATCGCTGGCAAGAGCATTGGCACCAATCTGCAACCTGTCGAAAGCCACCGCGTTTTTGGTTTCAGGAAATTGCAGTTCCTCACACTGTGAAAGAGCAGCCATGCCGGTGAGCCAGAAATAGGCGGCACGGTTCAAATCACCATCTGGAAACGCAGCTATAATCGGAGGCAGACGCAAACGTTCGCCATCATAGGTGGCGACCCACTCCCGGTCCTCATCCCCGCTCAGTTTTCGAGTGATGGAACGGCGGTGGCGGGCGATGGTGGACGGAGCTTCGCCCAACTCTACGCTCGCCGCACCGCCAAGCGCGTGGAACAGCACCACAAGGCTGGGACGCACATCGCTCAATGCCACTGCGGCATCAGGGTGGGAAGCCGCAGCCCCCATATCCTTGGCAATGTCATGCCAGAGATTGCCGACGGTTTCTTCCGGTTCCATCAAATCGAGAAGATGCATAGCGTTACCCGTAAATGGTCGCGATCAGATCGCGCAGCGATTGCTTTACATCCGGCTCGTCTGTCAGCGGTTCGATGATCGCCACACGAATGGCCTGATCCACGCTCATGCCGCGTGCCATCAGTTTGGCCGTGTAGACCAGCAGGCGGGTCGAAACGCCCTCATCAAGATCCATACCCGACAGCGCACGGATATGACCGGCAAGGCGCACAAGCGGCGCAACGCGGCCTGCCTCAAGCCCGCTTTCGCGTGCGACGACGGCGATTTCCGCTTCCGCTGAGGGGAAGTCGAAAGTCATCGACAGAAAGCGCTGGCGGGTGGATGGCTTCAACCGCTTCAGCACATTTTGATAACCGGGATTATAGGAAGCAACAAGCATGAAGCCGGGAGGGGCTTGCAACTCTTCGCCCGTGCGGTCGATCATCAGGGTGCGGCGATCGTCGGTCAGTGGATGCAGAACAACCGTCACATCCTTACGGGCCTCCACTACCTCATCAAGATAGCAGATTGCGCCCTCTCGTACAGCGCGGGTCAAAGGCCCGTCCACCCAATCTGTCTCGCCACCTTTCAGGAGATAACGCCCGATCAGG
>JBNKQT010000084.1:0-7370 GCA_050297115.1 Ensifer sp.
CTGGAGCGTTTCGGGTTGCGCATTCGTCCGGATGTGGACTTTGAGCTCGTCAATCCGGAATCAGACACGCGTTACCGTGAATATGTCGATGAGTACTTCTCGCTTGTGGGCCGCAGGGGCATTACGCCAGAGGGTGCCCGCACAATCGTGCGCACCAACTCCACAGTCATTGGCGCGCTGGCGCTTCGGCGCGGCGATGCAGATGCATTGATCTGTGGTGTCGAGGGGCGCTATGCCCGCCACCTTCGCGAGATCGACTACATCATCGGAAAGCGCGCCGGCGCAATCGACTTCTCCGGCCTCAGCCTCCTCATCTCCCAACGCGGCGCCACATTCTTCACCGACACTTACGTGACCAATAATCCTTCTGCAGAAGAAATTGCGGAAATGACCATCATGGCCGCACAGGAGATCCGCCGCTTCGGCATCAACCCACGTGCAGCCCTTGTTTCGCACTCCAATTTCGGTTCGCGCGATTCTGAAAGCTCACTCAAAATGCGCAACGCACTTAGCATCTTGCGCGAACGCGCGCCGGAGCTTGAAGTCGATGGTGAAATGCATGGTGATTCGGCGATTTCAGAAGTGCTGCGCAAACGCGTCATGCCACACACTACCCTCACCGGCGAAGCCAATCTCATTGTCTTCCCCAATCTGGATGCCGCCAATATCACGCTTGGCATCGTCAAGACGATGACAGACAGCTTGCATGTCGGCCCGATTCTTCTCGGCGGCGCCATGCCTGCCCATATTCTCTCCCCATCAGTGACATCGCGCGGTGTGGTGAATATGGCAACGCTGGCCGTGGTTGAAGCGTCTCAGCCTGTTGTTGAATAGGTTAGCTCTCCATTTCAGGCGGGGCTTACACACTTCCGTTGAACATGGTAAAACCCATTAGAAATTAGGGGGCCACCATGGACGACCAGCAGAGATTCCAGTCGCGACTGGAATGGCTGGAAAATGCGGTCGACATCAATCTGGATTCATTCTTTGCGCAATTGCAGGAGCTTCACCGGTTTGAAAACATCATCTATTCAACACAATCTATAGATGTTAAAAACGCTATTCATCCACCATTGCAGGTAGCCAGTGCCAAGGCTTTAGAGGCAATTACGCGTCCTGAATCCCGGGCGATTTGTGAAAAACTGCTGTCTGAATACTGGAACAAACCTGCCCCTGGCACATGTGTCATATCCACCATTGTGGAAAACAAACAGGAAGAAAGGCTGGTCCAATCTCTCAAGCTTGGTACGCACGTGTTCATTTTTCGTGTGGTCAGCAAAAACAAGACAACTGTTCTCCTGTCATTTCACATCAACTGCCCGGGTGACGGCTGGCCCCAAAAGCGCGTACAGTTGATGCGGGATCTCCCGGCACTTGCTGCCATATTCATCGAGCGCCACAACGACCCGCGCCTTCGGGCCACCAAACCAACCGCCCCCAAACTCACCGACCGCGAGATCGAAGTCCTGTCCTGGGTTGCTGTCGGCAAAAGCTATTGGGAAGTCTCGATCATCCTCGATATTGCCGAACGCACAGTGCGCCTTCACATGAGCAATATCCGCAAAAAGATGAACGCGGTTTCCAACAAGCAAGCCGTTGCAGAGGCAGCATTGCTCGGCCTAGTCGATGCGCATCACCCGGGCAGGCCGCGTCATGCGCTCAATGCAGAAAATTGAGCGTGGGGTCCATTTTTCAGCCTTGCCTATGACTTTGGATTTTTGTGATCTGTGACAAGACGTGACACGTAGTGTGGCCAAAAGAGGTATTCGTCACTTATGCCAGAAACCACACTTGTCCTCCTGCGCCGCGACCTGCGGCTTGCCGACAATCCTGCACTTTATGAAGCCGTACAGCGCGGAGGCCCGGTTTTCGTGGTCTATATCCGCGAAAGCGATGACCCCGATGCCAGTTCGCTGGGTGCGGCACAGGACTGGTGGCTGCATCATTCCCTCTCTGGCTTGTCGGATTCTATCGAAAAGAAAGGCAACCGCCTTATTCTGAAGAGCGGTAATCAAAACAAAACTGTCTATGCGCTGATTGATGAAATCGGAGCCACCGCCGTTTTCTGGAATCGCCGCTATCACAAACAGGGTCGCGATCAGGATGCAAACCTCAAGAAAACCCTTTCCAGCCGTGGCATCAAGGCAAAGAGTTTCGGCGCCAGCCTCTTGCATGAGCCCTCCAAATTGCTCACCAGGTCTGGCGGCTATTACAAGGTGTACACACCCTTCTGGAAGGCATTCATCGAAGAACCGCCCTTTGCCGAGCCGCTTCCAGCACCCGCCGAAATTCCTGCCCCGTCCTTCCTGCCCCAAAGCGAGAGTTTGAGCGACTGGTCTTTGCTGCCCAAGGAACCCAATTGGGCCGCAGGTTTTTCACAACACTGGAAACCCGGTGAAGACGGGGCCAAGACGGCACTTGAAACGTTCCTGGAAAGCAATATCGACGGCTATAAAAAGGATCGCGATTTTCCTGCAAAAGCAGCAACATCCCGTCTGTCACCGCACCTGGCACTCGGTGAGATCTCACCATTACAAATCTGGCACACCGTCAATGACGAAAAATCGCCATCAGAAACCCGACAGAAATTCCGCCAGGAACTGGTCTGGCGTGAATTCAGCTGGCACCTCCTGTTTCATTTCCCTGAATTGAAAACAAGAGAGTTCAACGATCGTTTCGCCGGTTTTGCATGGGATTTCGATGAGAAAGCCTTCAACCAGTGGACAAAGGGCCAGACCGGATACCCCATCGTCGATGCCGGTATGCGTCAACTTTGGCAAACCGGCTGGATGCATAATCGTGTACGTATGATTGCCGCCTCGTTTCTCATCAAGGACCTGATGATTGACTGGCGGCATGGCGAAGCGTGGTTCCGGAACACATTGATTGATGCTGACCCCGCCTCCAATGCCGCAAGCTGGCAATGGGTGGCAGGCTCGGGCGCTGATGCAGCCCCATATTTCCGCATCTTCAATCCCACCTTGCAGGGCGAGAAGTTTGATCCCGAAGGTGACTATGTTCGTGAATTCGTGCCCGAAATTGCCGCTTTGCCAAACAAGTATCTGCAACAGCCTTTCAAGGCACCGCCCGACGTCCTGAAATCTTCAGGCCTCACGCATGGCAAAACCTATCCGAAACCTCTTGTCGATCACAAGCAAGCAAGGGACCGCGCGCTTGAGGCTTTTCAGGCCACAAAACAGTGAGGCCCGGCGCCCCAATGGAGACGCCGGGCTGTCGAATGCCTGCTTGGGAGGATCAGGCGGAAAGCTTGGCGGCAATCTTGGCAACATGTGCACCCTGGAAACGGGCACCATCAAGTTCAACCTGAGAAGGCTGGCGAGAGCCGTCGCCATCGGTGATCGTTGTTGCACCGTAAGGCGAACCGCCCTTGATTTCGTCAACGCCCATCTGGCCCTGGAATGCATAAGGCAGACCAACAACAGCCATGCCATGGTGCATCAGCGTGGGGATGAAGCCGAGGATCGTAGATTCCTGACCACCGTGCTGCGTGGCAGACGAGGTAAATACCGAGCCGACCTTGCCGGTCAGTTTACCCTGCGCCCAAAGCGCACCGGTCTGGTCCCAGAAATTACGCATCTGGGAGGCCATCGTGCCGTAACGCGTACCAGCGCCAACAATGATTGCATCATACTGGTCAAGTTCGTTCGGGTCAGCAATCGGGGCTGCCTGATCCAGCTTGAAATAGGAAGCCTTTGCAACGTCTTCGGGGACCAGTTCAGGAACGCGCTTGATCGTTACCTCGGCGCCTTCAGCCTTCGCGCCTTCTGCAACGGCCTGAGCCATCGTTTCAATGTGGCCATAAGCCGAGTAATAGAGAACAAGTACCTTTGCCATGTTTAAAATCCTCTCCAATCGGATTGAAATGTTTTGTTCGGCGGGAAGGTATGTATCCTGTGGCGCGGCTCATAGAGGTTGGTTAGGAAACGGACTGTTCACTAAATTGTACCGCTATTTTTTCGCTCCCAACACATTGGGCTACCGAAGACCAATGGCACCGCCTGCTTCGACAGCAAAAGCGTCATATTCTGCGGTATTTGGGAGGAACCACATATTATCTGGAAGAACGGGCGAAAATCTGAGATAACATGTTTTATTGCCAACCGTTTTTATAGCCCTTACTTTTTTCCTTTATTGTCAGGAAACACCATGAAAAACCTTTTGATCGGGATACCCCTCACTTGTTCGATTGTATTTGCGTCCTGCACTTCTTTTGCGGCAACAATGCGGGTTGATCTTGGGGGTGTCATTACAAAAAGATCCTCCGCTTATACCGGCCCTCTGGATGTCAGCATTGGAGATGCGTTTAGCCTCACCGCCTTTTTCGATTTAACGACACCTCCCGCCGTAACATCGACCCCCGAGCGTTCTACATTTTATAATATCGGCACCTCGATGACCGCCCAACTTGGCAGCTACACAATTGTAAGCGGCACTCCGCAGTCGCCCGTCCCGGCCTCTTTGCAGAACACCTACGCAAATGCTTCTGTGGTCGACTACGTTGCGCCTGGGACGAATACCGGGCTTGGTTTCAATTTCTCTGCCACATCGGCCAATACCCTCAACGGCTTCAGCCCATATTATGTTGCGATATCGGCATTTGATTACGACAAGACCGCTATCACTAGCCTCGATTGGGCACCATCGCTGTTCAGTGCCGCGACACTGGCCGCAATGGAGCAAACAAAGGTCGATTTTTCACTTCACGATGGCGGACCCTGGAATGTTCTGCGCTTTGAGGGCGAAATCAGTAACTGGCAAGCCCGGATCGTATCAACAGTCCCTCTTCCCGCAAGCGGTCTGTTACTGATCGCTGGCGTTTACGGCCTTGGGCTGCTATCTCGAAACAGGCGCACTTCGAAATTTGCAGGCGATTGAAAGCCGGGCAAGGTGCACCGCGAGAGGTAATATGAGCGAAACACACATCGTCACCGCAGCCATGCTTGCTATCGGAGATGAACTCCTGTCCGGACGCACGAAGGACAAGAATATTGGTCACCTGGCCGATGTGCTCTCGGTGGCTGCCATCGATTTGAAAGAAGTTCGCATCGTCGGTGATGAACAATCGGAAATCGTGGAAGCGGTCAACGCGCTTCGAACGAAATACGATTATGTCTTCACCTCTGGCGGCATAGGCCCCACGCATGACGATATTACCGCCGATGCCATTTCGGTGGCTTTCGAACTACCCTGTATCCACGATGCAAAAGCGATGGAACTTCTCAGCGACATGTACAAGCGCCGCAACATGGAATTCTCCGAAGCCCGACAACGCATGGCGCGCATGCCTGAGGGTGCCGCGCACATCCCCAACGCGGTTTCTGTGGCGCCTGGCTTCAATGTCGGCAATGTCTATGTCATGGCCGGCGTGCCCGCAGTCTTCCAGGCCATGCTGGAATCGCTTATTCCCACGCTGGAGACCGGCACAAAAACAATCAGCCAAACCGTTGTGTCACCGTATGGTGAGGGTGATATCGGCCAGCCTCTCGGCGATGTCCAGGCTGCACACCCCGAAACATCTATCGGCTCCTATCCAAAATTTGACGGCAAGCGTTTTTCCACCGACATCGTTGTTCGCGCACGCGATGAAAGTGTTCTTTCAGCTGCAATCACTGCGGTGGAAGACATGCTTGCGGGCGTTCGCAGCCGCAAGGAGGCAGACCAAACCGGCAACGAGCCTTGAGCAATATGGTCACTTTTCAGAATTGACCAAGATCAAAGACGTGTCACTCTTTGCTTGTAGTATCAGCGTATCTTCAACGAGGGAGGCCGTTATGACCGTCAAGACTATCCTCGCTGTTCTCAGCGACCCGGACACCGCACCGGGCGTTCTTGAAACTGCGATCATGCTTTGCAATCAAAACAATGGACATCTGATCGCACTTTACGCCGAAGCGCCCGAACAGGTGTTCATTTATGCTCCTATGGAAGTACCCAGCGCAGCGGCCATTTCGGCCATGCAGGAGGCTGCCAATGAGCGCGCGGATAAGATCGAGACCGCATTTCGCGACCGCGTTCAGCGCGAAGGTGTTTCCTATGAGTGGCGTAAGTTCCTCACCCAGGGCGGTTTCAGCTCCAGCGGCGTGATCGACAGCGCCCGTAGTGCCGATATTGTGGTTTGCGGCCAGTTGGACGACAAAACGCCCACCGCATTGCGTGCCGATATCGAGTTGTTGATTTTCGAATGCGGGCGTCCTGTTCTCATGGTGCCTTATATTCTGAAAACGCCCAAGCCAGTCGAACGGGCGCTGATCGCCTGGAACGGTTCGCGTGAAGCATCCCGCGCCGTATTTGACGCACTTCCGCTTCTCAGTGGCGCCAAGGAAATTGAGATTCTCTCCGTCGATGCCCGCAACAACAGTGCACAAACTGCGGACCTCGCGGGATCGGAACTTGCAGCAACGCTCACGCGCCACGGCATGAAGGTCAATGTGAATAACATCGTGTCTGGTGGCACCCCGGTTGGCGCGGTAATCGAAAACCGCGTTGCAGACCTCAGTGCCGACCTGCTGATCATGGGGGCATACACCCATTCGCGTCTGCGTGAACGGCTGTTTGGCGGTGCCACAAGCACGCTTCTGTCCTCCATGACCACGCTCACGCTCATGTCGCGTTGAGCCGGTTGCCAAGAGGCATTGAATTTGGCTAATGAGGGCGTGTGCGAAATTGCTTCGCGCACGCCTTTTATTATCGACGATTGCCTGTTGGAGCCTGACAATGTCCCTGCCCGAAAAAGCTTTCCCCGTTTCCTGGGATCAGTTTCACCGTGATGCCCGTGCGCTTGCATGGCGGCTAGCCGGTCTGGAGCAGGAGTTCCGGGCCATTGTTTGCATCACACGCGGTGGCCTCGTGCCCGCCGCCATTATCTCGCGTGAGCTCAACATCCGTCTCATCGACACCGTCTGCATCGCCTCCTACCACGACTACGTCAATCAGGGCGAAATGAACCTTTTGAAGCCAGTTTCTCCGGAAATCTCTGAAAATGGCGGTGAAGGAATTCTCGTGCTCGACGATCTCACCGATAGCGGCAAGACGGCCGCAGAGGTGCGCGAAATGCTCCCCAACGCCCATTTCGCCTGTGTTTACGCCAAACCCAAGGGCGTTCCCACCATCGACACATTCATCACGGAAGTCAGCCAGGATACCTGGATCTATTTCCCCTGGGATATGGGCTTCACCTACCAGAAACCCATCGCAGAAGGCCACGACGGCTAGGTCACGAACTCATAAATGAGGTTGTTTTGGCGGCGAAATGACAAAAATATGCAAGGAAGTGATTGAAAAGCGGGCTTATTGCCCGGTTGAAATCGCTGACGTGGCAGATTGCAGTCAATTCGTCGTCCTTCGGATAT
>JBNKQT010000085.1:0-4614 GCA_050297115.1 Ensifer sp.
TCTCGGACGGCCATGTCAGCTCTCATCAGATGAGTTCTAATCATTGGTCCTTGGTATAAGCCCCTCACCCGTCGATGCGGAAACCGACCTGCATGACGACCTGATAATGGGCCACCTTACCATCCTCGATATGGCCGCGGATCTGGTCGACTTCGAACCATTCGAGATTGCGCATGGTTTGGGAGGCTCGCGTGATGGCGCCCTGGATGGCGTCTTCGACAGAAGTGGCAGAGCTGCCGACGAGGTCCACCTTTTTGTAAACGTGATTGCTCATTTTTTATCCTCCCTTGTGTTGTCTGCGGGTGCCCATGTGGCACGGCCATTTCAGAGGGTCGGCCAAGAATGAGGTTGTGTCAAATGGCGGATTGCAGGGGCTGGCCTGTATTGGCTGGCCCGACCGCGTTTCAAATGGGGAATCTACCCCATACCGGCAAAACGGAGACCCAGGCATTCTTTCCTCATCGAAACAGCAAACGCATTATCGACAGGAGAGAGACAATGACAAACCTGAAAACAGCCAACACAATCCGCCGCACAATCATCACACTCAGCACTGTTGCTGTCGTCGCGCTGGGCGCTGCAAGCGCCCGTGCTGAGGGTTATGAAGAGCAACCTGATCCCGGCCGGGACCTTGCCATTGGGCTGCTGACGGCCATTGCCGGTGGCGTGATCAACTCGCTGCAACAGCAACAGCAGCAGCAATACGAGCCGGTGGAAGAAGAGTATGAGGAGCCGGGCCAGAACTATCAGCAAATCAATGTTGGTCAGGCGCATATGAACTGGTGCCTCAACCGCTTCCGCAGCTACGATCCGGGTTCTGATACCTATATGGGCTTTGATGGCCACCGCCACTACTGCAATTCGCCCTACAATTGAGGCTTGCCCTACCCTCATCCAGAACGAAAAACGCACCGCATGAATGCGGTGCGTTGCTCTATTGAGCCCGATACCGGTTACGTTAGCTGTTTGCCGCCTGCCGCTGTTCTTCGATACGTTCGACAGGGGCAGGCTTGCCAAGGAAGAAGCCCTGCATGCTGTGAACACCGAGGCGCTTGAGGAGCGTGCGCTGCTCTGCCGTTTCGACACCTTCAACCAACACCGTGAAGCTCTGGTTGCGCAGCATGCGCACCATGTCCTGGAACAGGCTGAGGCCCTGCGGTGACTGGCACTCGTTGAGGAACGAACGGTCAATCTTGATGACGTCGAAATTGAAACGGTTGAGCCAGGCCAAACCGGCAAAACCGGTGCCGAAATCATCCAGCCAGATTTTGACACCGAGCTTTCTCAAGAGTTCGATATTCCGCTGGGCCTGAGTTTCCAGATAGATATCCATACCCTCCGTAACTTCCAGTGCCAGACGTTCGGCGGGGATGTTAAGACGGTTAATGATATCGGCGATGTGAAGCGGGAATTCTTCCATCTTGATCTGAACGGCTGAGACATTGACTGAAACATACTCGCCGAGGTCATGCGCCACGAGGTCGGTCAGCGCGCGCTCGACAGCCCATTTGCCAAGCTCGATAATCGCACCCGACTGCTCGGCTGCGGGAATGAAGACTGGTGGATGGATTGGGCTTCCATCGAAATCACTCAGGCGCATCAGTGCCTCGTGGCCTTTAAGTTCACCAGATTTAACGTCGAAAATGGGCTGATAATGCAGTGATACAAGGTCCCGCTCTACTGCGACACGCAGGAGTTCGTTGAGGTTGAGACTGGACGGATCACTGTCTGCGGCCTCTGGATCGAACACAGTGTATGTGGCGCGTGAGGAAAATTTGGAGGCGTAGAGCGCACGGTCTGCCTGCTGAAGCAGAGGGATCATATCCATGGCGCCATCGTTTTCCGTTATCGTCGCGCCGACAGAAATGGTCACGACGTCACGTCCATCCGGACGGTCAGGATGATTGATGCCACGCTCCTCTACAGCTTTACAAAATGCGGATGCAACATTGGCAAGTTCAGTGCGGTCACCCACGGGGCAAAGAACCAGGAACTCCTCACCACCAAAACGACCGGCAACACCACCGAAGCCCTCAGCCGTTTCGCTGAAGCATGCGGCGAGCGCAATCAGGCATTCGTCGCCTGCCGTGTGGCCAAGGCTGTCGTTGTAGTTCTTGAAAAAGTCGACATCGATCAGAAGAACACCGACCTGTTGTGCGCTGCCAAGCGAGTGGCGCGACATATCCAGGAATTCACGCCCCAGGGCACGGCGGTTCATGAGGCCGGTCAGCGGATCGGTTTCAGCAATTTTTTTGAGCTGCTCGCCCTTTTCAATCGCCACCTTTTCCTGAATCTGCGCCTGCAGCGCATTGATGAATGTGTGGTATCGCTCAAGCCCCAGGCGCCAGGACAGATAGAGCGACAGGGAGAATATCATCACGAAGAACGCTGCATTGATCGCGCGGGCAACAACGTCACCCTCAATCAAGTAGGTGAAGGCGAAAACATAAGCTGCGGTGATAAGCCCAGACACAACAACCGACAGCGCAAACCTGAAGTTGAAGAACAGATTGACTGCAAGAACAAAGATCGAAGTGAAGACCGAATAGGCGAACATTTCGCTCTGATACTGTGAATTCAGCGCGATAAACAGGAAACCGAATGCAGCGTAAAGCAGATCACACGCGGCAAACAGCTGGAGCGAATATGGCTGCCAGCCCTTGCGGACACCAATTTCAACGCCCAACACGCCGATAAACATCACGGAGAAGCGCAGAAATACAAGCTGCGCGCCCACGTCTGGCAGCAGATAAACGTCGGAGAGGACGTAGCCCGCATTGAAGATCGTGGCAAACCACATGCCCCACCGCATCAGGTGGCGCGTGTCGTCAGCCTTCTCCTCTTCCTGCATGCTCAGCAATACAGGATCTCTATTTTTCCACCATGGCTGCTCAAACGCAATCTTGGCGCGCCTTTCAAGGTCTTCGCTTTTATGCATGCCTAATCAATGCCCTAACGTTCTTTAGGTTGATCTCCAGCCACCTCAAAACAACCCTAGATTTATTTAGCTGTTTCATTTCGCAAATTTCAACACAAGACTGCTAAATTCCGGTTAATTTGCCCTATTCAACGGTAGGTAGCGCAATTCAGCTAACGCAATCTGGCTAGCCAGACCTCGCGCCCGTTAACCATTAATTAATCATACGCTGGCGGTAACTAAAATTTTCACTATCCTAACAGGTGCGGACAAATTGGAGATATGAAATGCGGCACGAACATGCTCCCATCAACATTGATGGGCAAAGCCTAATTACGCCCTCACTGATCCAGAAATACAACGCGGCACACAAGACCACATCGAGCGTTTCGACACGTGTTTTGCAGGATGCCGCCGCTGAGCTTTTGCTTGTTCTGGAAATGGCACAACAAGGATTCGAAGGCGGCCAGCCGACCGACGGCGTTATGGAGCGTTTGATTACGCGCCTGCACGTATTGCGGCACAAGAACGACGTGGCCGTTTGGGACGAGCTCGCACGGATTGCCCGCGAGCATCCTGTGAAGGATTACATTCTGCAGGATCCGTTCACCCGTTGGTCGCATGACAAACCACGTGGGTATTCCGGCGATGCGGGCTTGATCGACCTGATCTATCAGCATGAAAGCAAGGACCGCCTGGTTGCCGAAGCCACGGACCTTGGTCGGGCCATCTACGACAAGACCATCGTTTCAGAAGCCTGCATTGCAGTACGCGAACGCCGCGATATTCTGGCACGATTGGTGGATGAAACAGCCACACGGACCGGTTCGGCGGAAATTCTCTCGGTCGCCTGCGGGCATTTGCGGGAATCTGCACAGGTCAAGGCGCTGACTGAAGGCAAGATCAAACGCTGGATTGCACTGGACCAGGATGAGGCAAGTCTGGAAGAAGTGAAGAAAACCAGCCTGCAGTATCCGGTTATTGAACCAAACAAGGGTAACGTTGCCGGGCTGATCCGACGTTCTTACAAAATCGGAACGTTTGACTTCGTCTATGCAGCCGGTCTCTACGACTACCTTTCCCGTGAGGTGTCCATTCGCCTGACCCAACGGCTGATGGAAATGGTAAAGCCGGGTGGCGAGATGCTTTTTGCCAATTTCAGCGATGAAACACTGACCGATGGCTATATGGAAAGCTTCATGAACTGGCCGCTTATTCTGCGGACCAGGGACGACATGATGAACATCATCAATGCTTCGGTGGATCGCAACAAGGTGGATGTCGATCTTTTCCTGAGTGAAAACCGCTTCATCTACTACGCTCGCCTTCGCAAAAAAGCAGACTAAGCGCTGACCTTACGCGTCATACAATCAACGGAGGACCTCAGTGTCCTCCGTTTTGTTTTTCCACAGCCGCCAGGGTGTCCACCAGTGCTGCTTTGAGCCCAGCTTTTCCGGTACGGGATCGTAGCCCCAAGTGCCACCGGGGCCGCAGCGCATGAAGCGAAACAGCGCCAAGAAGCCCCCTTTCCACAAACCGTAACGCGCAACGGCCTCATAGCCATATTCCGAACAGGTTGGCGTGTGGCGACATGATTGGCCGATAAATGAAGACAGTGTCAGCTGATAGGCGCGAATAAGCGTCAGGCCCAAAAGCCTGCCAGGCGTTTTGGGAAATTTGCCCTGCCAGTTGCGGGA
>JBNKQT010000086.1:0-5318 GCA_050297115.1 Ensifer sp.
CGGTCGTCGCCATGGCCCATACCGCCCTGATCTGGTCTTTCTGGACGATATCGAAAACGACGAAAACGTTCAGAACCCCAAACAGCGCAACAAGCTTGAAGACTGGATCGACAAGGCCGTTTTGAAACTCGGCCCTCCAAATGGCTCGATTGATGTTTTCTATGTCGGCACGATCCTGCATTTCGACAGCGTGCTGGCCCGCAAATCCAAATCCCCCGCATGGAAGGTCACCGAATTCCCAGCCGTCATCCGGTGGCCGGATCGCATGGACCTTTGGGAGGCGTGGGAAGAGGTTTACCTCAATGAGGGCGTAGATGCCGCCCGCGCCTTCTACGATGCCCATCGCGCGGATCTCGACAAGGGTGCTGTCATCAACTGGCCTTCTGTCCAACCGCTCCTGAAGCTGATGTTTGAACGCGCCACGTCACATGGCGCATTCGAGAGCGAATATCAGAACAACCCGATTTCGGCAGACAATCCGTTTAACGACATCACATTTTGGGTGGCACGCCGCCCAGATGTTCTCACCTTCGGCGCAATTGACCCTTCTCTTGGCCGCAAGAACCGCAACACAGACCCGTCTGCAATACTCGTTGGGGCTATCGACCCTGAAGGCCAGCTCCTTGACGTACTGACCGCTTCAATCCGCAGGCGCACCCCGGATGTGATCATTGAGGATGCCATTGCGATGCAGCGCGAGCATCGTTGCCAGCTCTGGTTCGTTGAAACCGTCCAGTTTCAGGAAATGTTGCGAACCGAGCTTATGAAGCGCGCCGCAAAGGCCGGGCTTGCGATGCCTTGCTATCCAGTCAATCCGCTCACGGACAAAACGCTCCGCATTGAGCGTCTGCAGATACCCGTGGCAGACGGGATGATCAGGCTTCACCCGTCCCAAAAAACGCTGATCACACAATTGCAGCAATGGCCCAATGCCGATCATGATGACGGACCCGACTGTTTGGAAATGCTCTGGCAACACTCAATCAAATTCGGCGTGGGCACACTTAGTGCAACATCCATCCGCACGGACAATAACACCAGCGCCCAGGGTGCATTGACAGGAGGGTATCGCCTTGGCTGAAGGTAAGAAGAACGTTCCCCAGGGTGGTGCCAACCTCATTGCCACCGCCGAGAATGACATCACAATTGCGTTTTATAACGATATCCTGCCACAACAAGACCCGACCATTGATGCCAAGGCCCCGCATTTGGGCCTGGCCCTTTATGACGACGTACTTCGCGATGGCCGTTGTTCATCTGCTTTTGACAAGCGAAGGTCAAAGCTGAAGCGGCGCGAATGGCGTGTGGATGCAGGTAACGAGGACGGCATGTCGCAGAAGGCTGCCGAGCTTTGCCGGGAGGTCTTGCAAACACTCAATTTCGACAACCTGAGTGGCTCCCTGCAGGAAGCTATTGTCAAGGGCTTTGCCATTGTCGAGCTGATTTGGGGCCGCAACAAAAGTGGCGCAATCGTTCCAACCGGCTTCAAGGCGCACGATCAGCGGCGATTTGTGTTCGACAAGAAATGGAAACCGCGCCTGCTGACACGCGAAGCCATGATGAAGGGCATTGAGCTGCCAGACCGCAAATTTATCGTCCACCGCTTCGGGGCCAAAGCCAACAACCCGTATGGGCTGGGCCTCGGCGCAACGCTCTATTGGCATGTGCTCTTCAAGCGCGAAGGTGTAGCCTTCTGGATGGTGTTCTTGGAAAAGTTCGCCTCCCCCACGCCGGTCGGCAAATATCCTGATGGTACGCCGGAGGCCGAACAGGACAAGTTGCTGCGTGCACTTCGCGGCATGGTATCAGCAGGCGCGCTGGCCGTTCCGCTTGGTACCGAGGTTTCATTTCTCGAAGCGAGCCGCTCTGGAAGCGTCTCATACGAAGAGTGGTGCCGCTACTGGGATGAACAGTCATCGGAGGTCATAAACGGGGAAACGCTATCCACCAATATTCGCGGTGCCGGTTCTCGTGCTGCCGCCGAAACACATTCGGAGGAAGGCGACGGCATTGTTGATACGGATTGCGACGATCTTTCAGAAACACTCAACGCCACACTCATGCAGTGGATTACCGATCTGAACTATCCCGGTGCGACCGCGCCGAAGGTATGGCGTGTGCGTCCGAAGAACGCAAAGGCAGAGGAAGAACAGCGAGCCAAGCGCGAGGAGCGCCTGCAGAAGCAGCTCAAGACACTCAAAGAGCTGAAGTCCATGGGCTATCGGGTCAAAAACGAAAAAACCTACCTGGAGGATGCGTTTGAAACGCCACTCATTGAGGCCTTGCCGGAAGATCAGAAACAGCAGGTAGAGCCAGAGGAAGACAAGGCCTTTTCTGAAAACGATGAACCAGTAGCGC
The DNA here is from genome assembly GCA_050297115.1 of Ensifer sp. Classification (GTDB taxonomy): domain Bacteria; phylum Pseudomonadota; class Alphaproteobacteria; order Rhizobiales; family Rhizobiaceae; genus Ensifer_A. The sequence goes on from JBNKQT010000086.1 coordinate 2,359, forward strand.
ATCTACTCGAAGAGCTTTTGGCCGCTGGCGATCCAGCCTTTGCCGAATACCTGGAAAAACTGGAAGAGGCCTTTCGAGACGCCAGTGACTACGCCGATCTGTCCAACCGCCTTCTGACATTTGCAGAAGGGCGCGACCACGAAGCCTTTGCCGAAGTGCTGGGCAACGCAATGGCGCTTGCAGAACTGGAAGGTCACGCAGGCGCGCTGGACGAGACGAATGTCTACGCCAGCTATAAGCCTAAAAAAAAAGTCCTGACGCGTGAACAGACCGCTTTCGCTGAACCAGTCAGCCCACGGCTTGAAGGTCCGGACGCTGAAGCGCTCGCGTTTTTCCGTGCCAAACTGCGGATGCCCACGGCGACCTCCACCGACATTATCCGATCAGCCCACGACCGAGCCTTCGTCGTGGCGGGCGTTCGCGATGATGACCTTTTGGCTGACCTGCAAAACGCAGTCGATGACGGCCTTTCAAAGGGCGTTCCCTTCCACGGCTGGACTGACAGGGATGGCATCTACCATGAGGGCTTTCGCGACCGCTTTCGCCAGATTGTAAAGGAGCACGGCTGGGACCATTCCATGTCCGAAGGCCGTCGCGCCCGCGTTATCTACGAAACCAATCTAAGCGCTGCCCGTTCAGCGGGACGTGTAAAGCACCTTACAGACACGAAAGTCATGAAGGCGTTTCCCTATTGGGAATATCTGCATGGGGCAACCAGACACCCGCTTCATCCACGTGAACAGCACCAGCAATGGAACGGCCTGATCTTGCGCGCCGATGACCCGTTCTGGCGAACCCATACACCAAAGAACGGCTATTTCTGTTCATGCGATTTCCGCCCGATTTCCAAAGGGAAGCTGAAACGCCTGCGACCCAAAAACCCGGTCCCGGACCCCACGCCTGAAATTCTCATGAAGCCGGTCGTCGATCCCCGCACCGGACAACTGGTGGAAATGCCTGCAGGCATCGGCTTCGGGTTCGACTATCAGCCAGGCCGCGACTATTCACGCGTCTTCACGCCTCCGCCAATCCCGGCTGCACCCGACATTGGCAGGCAGTTGAACTTGCCCAGCCCACGTCCCGAAGATTTGCCGCCTGGTAAGCCCTTCAAACAGCCCCTCGTTGAGCATGCAGGCGCGAAAGACAACGAAGACCTCACCGCACGTTTTCTCGCCCAGTTCGGGCAGGCCATCAACGGAGCAGTAGTCTTCCGTGACAAATCCGGCACCGCGCTCATGATCACCGACAGCCTTTTCAAAAAAGGATCAGGCCATTGGAAACTGGATGATCGCCGCCGCACCGACATGCTGCGCCTGGCCGAGACGATTATTGAGCCGGACGAGATTTGGGCAAACTGGCAATACAACCCGGTCGCAAAGGCCTGGTACTTGTCACGCTACTACCTGCGCTCAAATGAGGACGGCACATTCCTGTCAAATGTTCGTTGGGCAAAAGACGGCTGGTGGGGATCAACAGTGTTTCGCGCGGTTACGAAAGGCGGCAACCCGAAACCCGATTACATCGAGAACCATCGAAAGGGACGTTTGTTATATCGCAGGGAAGAATAAGCGGCGTCTGTTCAGGCAGAACGCCACTTGCTTCAGTCCTTTGTCGGTCGCCTGAACCCTGAGACGAGAAGCATGTACCAATATAGCACAAATCAAGGCCCGCCAGCAAATGCTAACACTGACCATCAAAAGTGCAGAATTTGAAGCGCGTATGCGCCACATGTTCGAAGCGATGGAAGACCGCAGCGAGCTACACCACATCGCGGCAGAAATCCTCTTTGAAGAAACGCTGGAACGTTATCGCGCCGGTGTTGACCCGGAAGGCAATGCATGGCCGGATCACGCACCCGTCACCCGCCTGCTGCGCGGCAACCGCCAGGGCGCGCTTCTAAGGCAATCGGGTGAGCTTTACAATTCCATCATTCGCCGCTGGTCTTCCGACAGTGCCGAGGTCGGCACAAATCTGGACCATCCCAAAGTGTTCACCCACCAGTTTGGTGCAACCATTAAGCCGAAAAACGCAAAGGCGCTGTTTCTCGGCAATCAGCCAGGCGGTCATGGCTTTTTCATCCGCAAGGCCGAAATTCCTGCCCGTACCTATATCGGCATTGGCCCCGGCGATGGTGAGCTGGTCACCGAGGCTTTGATTGACTATTTGGAGCAATAAACTAGAAATTGCCTGAGAGGCTCGTCAGCGGCCAAATCGGGTATCGGGACGAGCGGGAATGCCCGCCAAGGGGCAAAATCGCGCTCTGCCCCCGTTAGAGGCCCGTTAGAATTGATGCGAATGGGAATGCCAGCTGCGCATTCGGCAAAATCCGGCGAAAATAGCCCTAAAATCCAAATTCGCGCCATTTGAAACGTTCAGACGCTCACCGTCCGGTGAAAGGCTATCTGTGATGCAACATTGATTGCACGGAAGATCGCCATGCCGCAAGGCAATACCAAACCGACAGACAAGAAGACGCGCCGCATCGAAGTTTTTCGCACAGGCAAGTTCCGCGCCATGAACGGGCAGGACATCACCTTTTCGGCTGACGACCTGAAGGCCATTGCAGGCGCATATGACTACGCCGCCAACCCGGCCCCGGTGGTCATCGGTCATCCGAAGACGGACGACCCGGCATGGGGCTGGATCAAAGCGCTGTCTTTCGACGAGAAAGCAGGTCGCCTTTTTGCTGACCTGGGCGATCTCGACCCGAAATTCGAGCGCATGGTGACAGACGGCAAGTTCAAGCGCGTCTCCATGAGCTTCCACGAACCGACCGCGCCCAACAACCCGACGCCCGGCCACCTCCACGCAAAGCATGTAGGATTTTTATGGGCCAAGGCACCCGCCGTCAGTGGGCTGACCCCTGTGCAGTTCGCTGACGGCGGCGATGTCACATTCGAATTCGGCGAACCGGCCATGGCCGACATTGCCCGCCTTTTCCGCAAGCTGCGCGACTGGAT
>JBNKQT010000087.1:0-4878 GCA_050297115.1 Ensifer sp.
GACCCAACAACGTTGCCAGGCTCTGGTTCAAGCGAGCGGTGGCGCATGGTACGGAGCAGGCAATAATAAACAAACGGCGGAGAGTACCGCGCAAGCCAATTGCCAGTCATCCGTTGGCGGCAGCTGTCCGGTTGCCTATTCCTATTGCCGAAACTGATTTTGAAGTTCCTTCTCCCCGCGAATGGGGAGAAGGGACAGGATGTCTGGTCAGTTTTTCATTTTCATCTTGCCGTCGCCGTGCTTCATCGCACCGCCAGCGGCCGGGCCAACCATGAACTGAATGTCCACATCGCCAGCTTTTTCGAAGTGCAACGTTGCCGGCACCATTTCGCCTTCGGTGAAGGGCTTCTTGATGCTCATGAACATGACGTGCAGGCCACCGGGCTGCAATGTCACCATCTCGCCCGCAGGCAAAGCAATACCATCCGCCAGTTGGCGCATTTTCATGATGTCGTTGACGATCGCCATTTCGTGAAGCTGCACGTCATCTGACGCCTCTGCAGCGGTAACGGCAACAAGACGATCATCGGCGCCGCCGCCATTCATCAGCATCATGAAACCGCCGCCTACTTTGGCACCAGGAACTGTTGCGCGAATGGTCGGGTTCGATATTTTGATGTCACCAACCTGAAAGTCCTTTGCAAGGGACGGTGCGATGGCAAAAGCTGTGATGGCTGCAGCAACAGCGATTTTCTTGAAGATGTTCATAATCGTTTCTTTCATTCAATCTTTTAGGTTCATCCAGATGAGCGCCATCTCGTGAAACAGCAGGCTTTTCATCCGAATAGTCTTGCGGTGGCCTGCGCAGCAGGCAAATCAGATCAATGAAGGTTTCGACGGAGGTGCCCGCGGCCCGCAGCCCGGTGGGTGCAGGGCTATACGAATGTCGATGTGGCGCGGGGGGAAAACGCGCTCTGCATTCGGCAAAACGTATGGACCACCGGCATGCGGGGGCGGCAAAACTGCGTCATGATGATGTGCGCCTAGCGTATCGCTCCCAAGACGAACAATCTTGCCATCACCGGAGCCATCATCAAGTGTCACGCAAAGCTCAGGCAGCGTACCATCGGGCAAGACATATTGCGCCAATTCCGCTGTAGGTATGTTGCGGGCGCCCGCCTGGGCATTCTCTGCAAATCCGATGGACACGAGCGCAACTGCGCAGATGATGCGCAGTGTCAAAGCCAACCGTGTCCAGATCGAATTCATCAAGGTCTCTTGCCTCTGTTCGAATGCATTTCGTAAGCGCCTTTGGGCTGCCGGTCAATTGCCCCCTGACAAAAGGTGTTCGTAACGGCTGTCTGTCAGCGTTTTCAAGAAAGCAACGAGCGCATCAATACGCTCATCGTCAAGAGCCGGCCCTTCCTCCAGCTCTTTGGTGGCTATGTTTTCGCTCACTTCAGGTGCCGCCCATTTCCCTCCTGTTTCCGGGTTGATCTGGCGACTTTCCTTGATGGAGTTGTACTTGTTGTAAAACAGGACGACGGTTCGCAAGTCCTTGAAGACACCATTGTGCATATACGGGCCTGTTACAGCCACGTTACGCAGAGTAGGCACCCGGAATTTGCCTTTTTGAGTCTGCGCTTCTTCTCCCTCCATCACGCTGCCCAAGCCCTCGTCCGTCTCAATATCCAGATCCGCGTTGGCGGGCACGCCAATATTGAAGTAGCGATGGTTGGAAAATGTCGATCCCTCCAGGCCTTCCGGCCCTCGAATTGTGTGGCAGATATTGCAATTGGTGAATTGCTGCGAAGAAAAGAGAACACGACCCAGTTCTTCCTGATCTGTCAGCTTCGCTTCACCACGCAAAAAGCGGTCGTATTTGGAATCAAAGGATGAGAGTTCCGCTGTGCGTTCAAAGGCTGCAATCGCCTTCGTCATGGCCGCATAAGCCGTCTCGGGATCATCAAAAATTCCAGCGCCAAAGGCCGCTTTGAGGCCATCGACATAGTAGTCATTCTCTTTCAGCCGCTCAACGACTGAGGCTTTGCCGGACATGCCCATTTCCACTGGATTTAGCGGCGGCCCACCAGCCTGATCTTCCAGCCCGCTATGCGCTCTTCCGTCCAGGAACAACCCACCGGACCACTCACCTTCTGCATCCTTGCCGAACGCGGGCACTTGAGCGGCATAGGTCGCCGTCGGCGCATTGCGACCGCCCAGCGAAACACCATCATCACCAAGAGAAACCGCCCTGCCCGGCGCAGCATCGCGTGGATCGGCGAATCCGGCCTCGGGAACGTGGCAGGTGGCGCATGCCTGTGTGCGATTTTTGGAGAGATTAACGTCAAAGAAGAGCGCCTTGCCGATATCGGCGAGGTTGTCTGTGACCGCCACCCTGTCTTCCGCAACGGCACCACCCGCCAAGCTGACAGCGAAAAGAATGAAAGCAAAGGCATTTCCCATACGCGACATTTCAGTATTCCGTCAGTTTGTTACCAAGCCGCTTAACAGGAAAAAGCGGTCATGCATTTGAGATATCGCAAATACAGAAATGAACAACCTGGCGCGAAGGGCTTTTATGGCTATAGCTTCAATTCGTCGCGCAGCCAACGACGAAAGGCAGCCACTGCAGGCGGCATATTCTGCCCTTTCGGCGTGACAAAATAAGTGGAACGACCTGTCGTTGCACGAATATTGAAGGGCTCAACAAGCTGACCGTATTTCAACGCGTATTGTGCCATCGTGTCCCAAACCAGCGCTATGCCCTGACCCGCAATCGCAGCGTCCATGCAAAGCGAAGCATCCGAGAAAACCGGGCCCTGCTGCAAGCTCGCGTAATCGAGCCCCGCAGGCTTTGCCCAGACATCCCACCCAAACACCGAGTTTCCGTCAACCAGAACCGGAAATTTCACCAGATCAGCAGGTGTTTTCAATTCAGCCGCCAGCGCTGGCGCGCAAACAGGATAGACCTCTTCGCGGAACAGAAATTCCTTTTCCGTGTCCGGCCAGTTCCCTTCACCAACTCGTATGGCTGCATCCACATCGCCCGAAGAAAGCGACGCCAGCCTGATTGAGGCATCCATGCGCAAGCGAATGTCGGGATGCGCCCTTGCAAAACGCGAGAGGCGGTGCACCAGCCAACGTGATGCGAAAATCGGTGCCACAGAAACCGTAAGAACATTCTTGTCGCGCCGGCGCGCCATGGATGTTGCCGAAGACAGCATCTCAAAGGCATCAGCCATGCGCTGCAGTGCCGGCAATGCGGCATCATAGGGGACCAGCCCTTTGGGCGTGCGCTCAAACAGTGTGCGCCCCAATTGCGCTTCGGTTCTGATCAGGTGCTGGCTCACGGCACCTGGTGAAACTCCCAGCGCATCAGCGGCTGCCTGAAGCGAGCCCAAACGGTAGACCGTTTCGACAGCGCGCAACCCGTTCAAGTGTATCCGGTTCAATTCATTCATATAGTTTTTCTACATCAAATCACAGTCATTCTCAATTGCGGCATTAGGCATAACCGCATTATCAGTGCTTTCCGAATAGGAGACGAAAAAGCACAATGTCTATATTCAATATTTTCTTAAGCATCTTCAAGCCACAGAACCCGAACGACAGATCTGGAATTCCCGGCTATTGGGCAGACCCTATGCGGCATCCCGATATTGCAAAAATGGATCAACGCCAATTGGCTGACCTACCGATGCCGGTGTTGCCTAGGCGAAATTATGGCCCCCAAAAAGCAGAATCTATGCAGAGTGTGCAAATGCACCCTGCCGGGGCGGCAAAGCTGGCACGTTAATGTGATCAGCCTTGAGGCCGGTACGTGCGCGCGCCACCATCATCTCAAACCCTTTCTCCAGGTGGCGAGTGAAGCGCTCGCTGTCAAATAGCGGTGCGGTAAAGCGATTTTCCTCTATTTGGCGACGCAAACCCGCCAACCTTTCACGGTCGCACGCCAATTCCAGCGCCAGCTTTACGTATTCTTCCGCACTGTGAGTCACCAAATTCTGCAACCCAATAGCAGTCAGGATGCTGGCAGAGACGCGGGCAGCATAAGTCTCTCCGATGCGATTGACCACCGGCACACCCGCCCACAACATGTCTGTTGTCGTTGTATGACCACCGCAGGGAAAAGTATCCACAGCAAGGTCGGCCAGCGCCGCGCGGTTTATGTGTTCGGCATACGGCATAGGCGGCGCAAAGATAACCCGCTCAGCCGCTATTCCCTCAATCTGAAAAGCCCTGACAATATTGCTGCGAGAAGGTTCACCGCTGTCATAGCACCAGAACACCGAGGTCGGCACTTCCTTTAACAGTCGCGCCCAAAGTTTGACGACCTCCCGGTTGACCTTCACTGATGTGTTGAAGCTGGAAAAAACGAAGGCATCCTCCGGCAATCCCTGCGAAGCACGACTCGGTGGTGCTGGAAGTGGTTTGTTGGGATCCGTCGGAAAATAGCATTCAGGCAGACGGCACAGTTTTTCGACGTAAAACTGCTCATACTGCTCAGGCGCAAGCACGTGGTCCACAACGCAATAGTCCATCCCCAGCCAGGGCGTGGAACCGGCATAGCCAAACCAAGCCACTTTTACCGGCACATCGGAAAGAGCAACGATGGCCGGACGAGCGCCGCCGGTAAAACCATTCAAGTCAACAAGTATATCAGCCTTCCATCCGGCTATCTTGCGAACTGCCTCCATGTCCGAAAGGTCACGAATTGAGATGATTTTCTCACGAAGCGCTTGCGGCCATGAAGCCTGATCACGTGCACCAATTTCATTGGTGTAGCAGAACAGGCCGATTTCAAATTGTGTTTCATCGTGCTCCCGCAAGACCTGGCGCATGACAGTCATATTGGCATGCACTCGAAAGTTATTGGAGATATACGCGATCCGCAGTTTGCTGCCCTCAGACGAGGGCGCGCGGCGCGGCAACGGC
>JBNKQT010000088.1:0-7968 GCA_050297115.1 Ensifer sp.
CTCCACCGTCCCGGCCAATATCGCCAAGGACACTGCTGCTGCTGCTGAAGCCGCAGCAAAAGCCATTCTCGATGCGCTGGACTATGTGGGGGTCATTGGCGTTGAACTCTTCGTTTTGGAAGATGGTACCATCGCCGCCAACGAGATTGCACCGCGTGTGCATAATTCCGGCCACTGGACAGAGGCTGCCTGCACGATCTCGCAGTTTGAACAGCATATTCGGGCAATCGCCAGCCTGCCACTTGGCAGCACCGTGCGCCATTCCGACTGTGTCATGACCAACCTGATCGGCGATGACATCAAGGACCTCAACCATTGGCTGAACCGGCAGGATGCCTACATCCATCTTTACGGCAAGGCAGAAGCACGTCCGGGCCGAAAAATGGGCCATGTCACGGCCCTAAAACGCTGAATCCTCTGAAATGAAGGTTGGAAGCAGTTGACAGAAATTAGGCGGCACGGTATCAGACCGCCAACTGAGCGAGCGCGCCAATTCCGGCGCGCTTTTGATTGTTACGTGATGAGGGCGATAGTCCTCCAACCACGCGGATAAAGAAAATGAAGATCAAGAATTCGCTGAAAGCACTCAAGGCCCGTCACCGTGAGAACCGTCTGGTTCGTCGTAAAGGCCGTGTATACGTCATCAACAAGCAGAACCCGCGCTTCAAGGCTCGTCAGGGCTAATTGCAGCTGGGGTGCAAAATTGCACCCGGTTCAAGCATTATTGATTTGATCTTTTGCGCTGGCGGGATACCATTCCCGCCATGCGCTATTTCACGTTCTGCACTGTGGCCATTATGTTGGCCTTCACCGCCCTTCCCGCGCCCGCAACACTGGCCAATGAGATGGAGGTTACACGCCCGCTCACAAAAGACGGGCGTCTCGACAAACTGTTCAGCGAGCTGAAAAAGGCCCGCAACACCAACGAAGCCAGCAGCATCACAAAACAAATCTGGGCAGAGTGGAACGATTCGGGTAGCCCGACCATCAACCTCATCCTCAAGTGGGCACAAGAGGCCACGAACAAACGTGACTATTCCGCCGCGCTCGACTTCCTCGACCAGGCCACCAGCCTCATGCCGGATTACGCCGAAGGCTGGAACAAGCGTGCCACGCTGCATTATCGGATGGGCAATTACAAAAAATCGATGACGGATGTCACACGGGTTCTTGCCCTCGAACCGCGCCATTTCGGTGCACTTTCCGGCATGGCCATCATCCTGGAGGCGCGCGGGAAAGACGAACAGGCGCTCGCCGTTTGGAAAAGACTGCTGGAAGTCTATCCCGGTGATCGAAAGGCCCAAAAGCGCGTCATTGAAATCTCCAAAGATCTCGCGGGCAACCGCACCTGATTGACCCATTCCCGACGAATTTATAAGCAAGTCATATTGCCTGAGAAAACCGCTTCGCCGGTTTGAACGTAAAGTGTGTGATGTTCAGAAAAAAGACTTTGATGACGATTTCAATCCTGCCACTTTTCCTGTTTGCCACCCTCTTTGCCTTCAGCCGTTGGAAGGTTGGCGCAATCGAGCGGGAATTTCCCAATATCGGAACGCTCACAGATGTTGGCGGCTATCGCCTCAATAGCCTCGACATTCCCGCCGGATCAAACCCGGACCTGCCCACGCTTGTCTTCATCCATGGTGCCAGCGGCAACCTGCGAGATCAGGCCCATGCGCTGCTCAAGCCACTGGAAGGCCGAGCCCGCCTTCTTTTTGTCGATCGTCCTGGCCACGGCTACTCCGAACGCGGCCCACAGAAGAACCACACCCCTGCAGGCCAGGCCGACGCCATCGCCCGCCTCATGGAGATCAAGGGCATTGAAGAGGCAATCATCGTTGGTCATTCCTTTGGCGGCGCCATCACTGCAAGCCTCGCAGTTCGCCATCCCGAAAAGGTCGCCGGTCTCGTTTTCCTTGCTGCGGCAACACACCCATGGCCGGGAGGCGTGGATTGGTACTACGACCTCGCATCCACTCCCGTTATCGGCCAATTGTTTTGCAATACGATCGCCATTCCAGCAGGGCTCACACGTATTGAAGGCGGCACAAAATCAGTCTTCGCACCCAACAAACGCCCCGATGATTATGTGAGCGAAACGGCACCTGCACTCGTGCTGCGTCCGAAAACCTTTTGCAACAACGCCCGCGATGTCGCCAATCTCAACGCCTATGTCCGTGAGGTTGCGCCGCGTTACAAAGAAATTGCAGCCCCGACGATCATCATAAGCGGCGATGACGATGCCATCGTCGCCGAGGAAATCCATTCTGTCGGCCTTAACCGCGACATCCCCAATTCCGAGCTTCTTTGGCTTCGTGGTGCAGGTCACAAGCCCGACTATGTGGCGACAGATATTGTTGTCGCGGCCATCGAAAAACTCTCAGGCCAGCCGCGCGACCTGCAAACCATGGCCGAGAACTGGAAACCGCAATAAAAAACCCCGGCAAAACCGGGGCTTTCAATTCCATTCTTCAGCGCAGATCAAATCCCGCTTTGTCCATCCGATCCAATATAGGCGATACGCAGCGTATTGGTCGCGCCCGGTGTACCAAGCGGCACACCCGCAGAGATGATAATGCGGTCACCGGGACCACCAAAGCCCTCTTCAACAACACATCGGCAAGCACGGTTCACCATGTCATCAAGATTGCTGGCATCTTCGGTCACCACGCAACGCACACCCCAGGCAACAGCCAATCTGCGTGCGGTCTGGACAACTGGCGACAAGGCAAGGATCGGCACATAGGGGCGCTCACGCGCCGCACGGTAACCGGTCGTCCCAGTCGAGGTGTAACAAACGATCGCCTTCAGATCGAGCGTGTCGGAAATCTGGCGCATGGCCAGTGAAATGGCATCCGCAGCTGTTGGCTGCGCGCCGGGGTGCTGGGCTGCCATAATGCCCGGATAGTTCGGGTCCTGTTCCACACGGTTGGCAACAGATGCCATGGTGGCAACCGCTTCAACCGGGTATTCACCCGCAGCTGATTCTGCAGAAAGCATAATCGCGTCGGCACCCTCAAACACGGCCGTCGCAACGTCAGATACTTCCGCACGCGTTGGCACAGGCGAATTGATCATCGATTCCAGCATCTGGGTCGCCACAACAACCGGCTTGCCCGCACGGCGACAGGCACGGTTCAGCTGCTTTTGAATGCCCGGAACGGCTTCCAGTGGCATTTCAACACCCAGGTCGCCACGCGCCACCATAATCGCGTCGGAGAGCTCAATAATCTCATCGATCCGCTCAACAGCTTGCGGCTTTTCGATCTTGGACATCAGAGCAACGCGACCGCGGGAAATCTTGCGCACTTCCACAAGATCTTCCGGACGCTGAATAAAGGAAAGTGCCACCCAGTCGATGTCGTCAACTTCCAAGATGGCGTTAAGGTCTGCACGGTCTTTCTCTGTGAGCGCACCAACACCCAAAAGCGTGTCCGGCAGGCTCACGCCCTTGCGGTCAGAAATATTACTACCTGAAACCACCGTGCACACGATACTTTTGCCATCGCACTTTTCTGCTTTCAGCTGCAGCCGTCCATCGTCAATCAACAGACGGTGCCCAGGCTGTACAGCCTCCAAAATCTCTGGGTGAGGCAGATAAACGCGCGTCTTGTCGCCCGGCGTTTCGTCATTATCCAGCGTAAATGTCTGGCCAATCTCCAACTCTTCCTTGGTATTGGCAAACTTGCCTACGCGCAGCTTCGGCCCCTGAATATCGGCCAGAATGCCGATGGGCGTTCCACACTTCTTCTCAACGGCGCGAATACGCGTCACCAGCATACGCATAACGTCGTGGCTGGCATGACTCATATTGATTCTGAAGAGATCAGCCCCAGCCTCATGCAGCTTTTCAATGACGTCTTCTTCCGATGAGGCAGGCCCAAGGGTCGCCAGAATTTTGGTCTTGCGAATATATTTCATATCAATTTTGGCTTTCTAGCGTACTGGGCGTGTCGGAAAGCTGAACCATCCAGCTTCCTTGTTGGCCCGTATCGTATTCCTTGAAGCCCATTTGCTGGAAACCGCGCGCGAAACAATTCTCAACGCCGGTAATTTTAAACTCGTTCTCGGCAACACACATTTTTACATCGCCTGCCCAGCGCCCGCCGCGCGCAGCATCTTCAGCATAGAGATAGTAGTAACGCGACTGCAATTCCCCTTCGATCAAAGTCGCGCAGGTCGTGGCCGGGATTTGCCACCACCCTTCTGACACCCACCCCTCTTTGGCGCGATAGCCTATGGCCACGCCAACCAGATTTTGCGTGCCATTGCACACGCGAAAATCCGCCCGGGCATCATCAACCTGAACAAACAAAGGGGAGCAAAAAGCAACCGCTGCGGCAAGCCAGGCACCGTTCAAACGGAACCGGCGTTTTCCAGAGACACTGTGTCGATGGCTGGTCACGCTTCCAACAAGACTCCAAATCGGATTGAGTTACCGTTTTGCGACGACTGGCCTCGAATGTCAACGAAACTCTAATCGATTATACTGTGATTTACACGACTTCGAAGCCGCAACCCGACACCTCACGCCATCCGCCTTGAACTCCAGCCGCCCTCGTGCCATCTGTTCATGTCACGAATTTGACGAAGAGAAACTTCATGTCCGACAAAAAGCCTTTCCGGCTTCTGGATGGCGATTACACGTCAGGCCTGCTGCTGCTGGCTGACCATGCCACCAATCATGTTCCGGAGAAATACGGTAACCTCGGTCTGGCGCCGGAAAGCTTTAAGCGCCATATCGCCTACGATATCGGCATTGAACCGCTTACAGAAAAATTGAGCGCCATGCTCAACGTTCCAGCCGTCATGTCCTGCTTTTCGCGCCTGCTGATCGACCCGAATCGCGGCGAGGACGACCCCACCCTCATCATGAAACTGTCAGACGGCGCAGTCGTGCCCGCAAACCATCCCATGGATGAGACCGAACGCGAGGCGCGGATTGCAGATTTCCACCGCCCCTATCACGAGGCAATCGACGCCGCGATTGAACAGATGGCCAAAACCAGTGGCCGTGCGCCTTTGGTCATCTCGCTACATTCCTACACCCACGCATGGAAGGGCGTTCCCCGCCCCTGGCATGCAGGCGTTCTGTGGGACAATGACCCGCGCGCTGTCACCCCCATGCTTGAAGGTCTGCGCGCAAAAAACTACGTAGTGGGCGACAATGAACCCTATAACGGTGCGCTGAAAGGCGACACCATGTATCGCCACTGCATGTGTAAGGGCATCCCGCACGCACTTCTGGAAGTGCGCCAGGACCTGATTTCCGACACTGCAGGGGTAGAGGAATGGGCTACAGTTCTCGCGCCGCTCTTTGCAGAAATGAATGCCGACCCGGCATTGCACGAATACAAAGTCCACGCCTCGCGCACCGGACCTTATGAGGAAACCAAATGAGCAATCTCACCAGGCAACAGCAAACCGAACTCGAAGCCGCCGTCTTCCGCCGTCTGGTCTCTCATTTGAGAGAACGTGCAGACGTCCAAAACATCGACATGATGAACCTGGCTGGTTTCTGCCGAAACTGCCTTTCAAACTGGTATCTCGACGCCGCCAACGAAGCCGAGCTTGGCCTCACCAAGGACGAAACACGCGAGATTGTCTATGGCATGCCCTACGACGAGTGGAAGTCGAAATATCAGAAAGAAGCCTCAGCTGAACAGCTGGCCGCTTTTGAAGTGAACCGCCCCAAGGAATAACGGTAATAACCGGCTTTTTTCCTTGACCTGAGCTTAAGTTCGCGGCACGTCAGCGGGCAATCTTCATATCGAAACAACAGGAGTTTCCGATGACGGATGCACATGGCATCGCCCGCGACCAGCTTCGCGCCTTTATTGAACGTATCGAACGTCTGGAAGAAGAAAAGAAAACCATCGCCGACGACATCAAGGACGTCTACGGCGAAGCCAAATCCATGGGCTACGACACCAAGATCATGCGCAAGGTGATTTCCCTTCGCAAAAAGGACACCCAGGAACGCCTCGAAGAAGAAGCCGTTCTGGACACCTACCTCATGGCGCTTGGCATGCTCGAAGGCGCACCAGAAGATACAGCCGACGCCGCTGAATAAGCCCGGTTACGAGACACAAAAAAGCCCGCGTTCCGAACAGGTCCGCGGGCTTTTTGTTGTTCTGAAATCCGCCCTTAAAGCGAGGCAACCTGCTGGCGCACCAGCGAGAATTGCGAGCCCGACTCAGAGGTGCAGTTCAACTGATTGTCCGTTGCCATGGCACAGTTGACGCGCAGCTGCGTGTTGCGCAGACGCGAGGTCATGTTGATTTCAACAAGGCGTGGATTGACCATCGTGTAGTTACCCGAAGCCAGAACCTGGTTCGTATCAGTCGTCTGCGTGGTAAACACGCCACCCTGGAATGTGGAAACAAAACCGTTCGGATCGACCCACTTGCCTTCAACAGTCGGGGTTTGCTGCACCTGCGGCAAAGAGCGACCACCGCCACTGGTGGAACATGACGCGAGCGCAGACAACGCAACGACAGACACAGCTCCGTAAGAAAGCGCTCTAACAACCTTTTTCATTCTTTTCTCCCACGGACGATTCCTTATGGAATCCCATAAAATTTGATCTAACTTTGCCCCGCGCCGCATTTGATTGCAAGACAAGACAGTCGGCTATGCGAATGGCCCACCATTTTCTGCAACCACCGTTGCGATTTCGCCGCGTTGCATGTCAGGAAATCCCAACAAAATGGTTTCACAATGGCGTCGCCTGATGAAAAACCATTTGCCACACACCGGCATCATTCAACCGCCAAAGGGAAGATCGCAACGCCGGGCGCGGATCAGCTTGCGTCGGTCGGTGGGTCCGTTATTAAGCAAGAACAATCCCCTCACCAATCGCGCGAACCACAAAGCCGGTAATCTCCGCACCGGGATGATCACCATCAACCACAAGAAGCTTTACAATTTCGGCTTTTTCGTAAACGGTCCCTGACCGCCCGATCTCGCGGAAATCGTCGCTCAGATAATCCCCAATCGCCCGCCCCTCAAAAGCTTGCGCACGGTTTGCAATAGCCTCTTCTAATGCCTGGATATGCACGGCAATATCCGCCTGATTTCCATCAGCCATAGTCAATATCAATCAGTTCAAGCTTGGAAACACCGCCCGGTTTGTTAATGAAATTTGATTGGATAGTGAACTTTTCCCCACCAAGAAACGGTGGCAAGAGAAACCCCGGGAAGGATGGTTTCCTCGTGTTCCAACCGGGGTATAGATAAATGCGAACACCCTCGTTCACACACATGGACGACAGAATTTCTTTTGCCCGGTGCTTGGAAAACAACGCAACATTGTTGCAATAGCTGCCGCAAATCAGGAGCATTTTAACGCCGCGTATTTTGCGCGCCGATCCAATAAAACCAATATTGCCATCACCGGCGCATATGTAGGTATTCATCGGGTTTGCCAGCCTTTTTTCAAGCGACTCCGCGTTCCAGTCGACAAGCCCGTATTTGAACGCCAGCGCATATGCATCAAAGAAGTCTGCTGCAGCATCGTAAACACGGTAGTTCTTTGGCGTGCTGCGCGAAGCAAACAAACGCCGCATACCTATATACATGGGAAGTATCGAAAATTGCTCGAGTTCCAGATGCCTGCTATTTAGTGGCCGCGCCTTTTTGTTGGGAAAAGCGAATACATGCTCAATGTCATTCTGAGCAAAGAATTTCTTTAAGCCAGCATAAAGGCCTCCGCTGACGGCACGGCTACGGTTTTCCGGCAAAACAAAGAGATCAATCAGCTCTGCTGCCTTATGCTGCGTCTCGTCTATATTGATGCTGGAAATGACGACCGCAATCTGTCCAACTTTCTTGTCGCCTACTATGGCGGAGAGAACCAGAACCTGCTCGTAGCCCTTGGAATAGCTCCAGCGAAAGCGATCTGCTGACAGCGTTTTCTTTCGCTTTCCAAACGAGGCACGAGCAAGCCTCGACGTCTCTTCAAAATCG
>JBNKQT010000089.1:0-6727 GCA_050297115.1 Ensifer sp.
AGCGCACGCGCCAGCTCCGCTGATTGATTAAACTGCCGCATAAAAAACCGGCTGCGATGCAACGGAACCGGCAAGATGAAATCCGCCTCTGTGAAATGGTTACCGGCAGCACGCATCATCCAGCCCGCCATCATGTCAGCCAATTCCAGCCGATCACGATATTTCAGGTTTTGAACAAGCGAGCGCGCCGCACCACTATAGACAACAGCTGAGCGAAGCCGGTCAAACGGCGGCGGATTGGCAATAGCCGCAGCCGACAAAATCCCCTCACCCAGGTCATGCGTAAAAGGCGTACCCAGAACCTCACAATAGGGCCGCTCGCTAAAGCGAACCTCGCCCCAGCACGCACCACAAAAGCCGTCGTGGCTCCCGGTCATCCGCCCGCAAGCCACGCAGACCGGCGGAAAAAGCAGATGTGATGCAGCCCGCACAGCTTGCCGCGAAAAAGATGAAACGGAATGACGTAACCCAACACGCATACATGGACATTATACGTCAGCATCCATATATGCGAGGGCAAAGAACAAGGTAGCCGGTCCCATGCAACGCATATTCGACGAGACACAAATCGCCAACAATCGCAAACGCGCGCTTGCCATTGGTGATGAAGGCGCGTCGTTTTTGCTGAAACTTGTTGCAAGCGAACTGTCCGAACGGCTTTCCGCTGTCGAACGTGAATTTCCTCAAGCGATCGAGTTGCATGGATTTACCGGCATTACAGCAGAGGAAATGCTAAAAACTGGCAAGGTCGGCACATTTCAGCGTGTCGAAACTCCAGGCATTGCATCGCAGGATCAGCACGCGGCATCGCTGGAAGAAGTCCCTCTGCCTGCCCAATCGGCAAATCTCATTGTCTCGCCACTGGCCGCACACCTCACCAATGACACGCCCGGCCTCCTTATTCAGGCGCTGAGAACGCTCAAGCCAGACGGCCTTTTCATGGCAGCAATTCCCGGTGCGGGCACATTGGTTGAATTGCGTGAATCACTCCTGGCAGCCGAGGAGGAGATTTACGGCGGTGCAAGCGCCCGCGTGATCCCCTTTGCCGATTTGCGTGATCTCGGCAGCCTGCTTCAACGCGCAGGCTTCGCCCTGCCGGTTATCGATAACGAAAGCTATACCGTCCGCTACGATTCCCTGTTTCCGCTAATGCGCGATTTGCGCCATATGGGCATGGCCAACCCGCTCAACAGCCGATCACGCAAACCCGTGTCGCGCCAGTTCTTCATGCGCGCAGCCGAAATCTACGCGGAACGCTTCTCCGATCCCGACGGACGCATAAGAGCAACATTTTCGATTGTCTATCTCTCAGGCTGGGCGCCACATGAAAGCCAGCAACAGCCATTGCGACCAGGCTCGGCCAAAGTCAGCCTGGCGGAAGCACTGAAAATAAAAGATTAAAGATCCGCTTGGGCTCTAGGTCACAACCTCATTTATGAGTCCGTGACCTACTGTCCCACACCTGCCTCTTCGACCTTATTGGCAACGCCGCCCCAAAGGCCTTCAACCGCGCTTCCCAGCGCGCTCACACCGGCAATAATCGAGATGGCCACCAATGTCCCAATCAGACCGTATTCAATCGCCGTGGCGCCGGATTTGTCCTTAAAAAACGCTCTCAGAGTATTTTTCATCTTGGTATCTCACTCACGCCATTGAAAATTGATACAGTCCGTTCTGTCAGCATCCGCTTGATGAACCATCACCATTAATGATGCAGACTGCACCGGGTATTTCCTGGAGTATGCTGCGGCGAACCACATATTCCTTTGTGCCATCGCGTTTGCGGATAGACCCTGTACGTATATCGTCAACAGCCGGACCATAGGAGCCAGCCGTTTGCATTCCGGAACGCTCCACAAGCTTTGGCGTGATAATCATGGTCAATGCCAAAACGGCAATGCCAAAAAGCAATGCAACATTCAAAGCCCCGCTTCTCTGACGAAGCGGTTTTGCATTGGCTTCCTCACGAAAGCGCTTCCATGTCTTTTGCTCAACCATAGCGGTAAAGTGCTCCAGCACTAAGTATTACCGCTGAGGATTAGCAAAACAGGCTAAACGTTCCGTTAACGCAAATGTAACCTCAAGCCTGTCATCCCAAAATGGAAGACATTTCCTGCGCTTATCCAACCAATCAGACGGAAAATCTGTCTCGCACCAAGGCCCATTTGATTGAGCTTGAGCCTAAAGAAGGTCGAGAAGAAACGGTATCAAAGGCTCGTCAGCGGGCGGCATTGGATATTGCCTCAAATCCCGGGGCTTGACCCATTTTATCGCCTGACCTTCCCGCCCATGCGCAATGCCTTCATAGCGTCGGCAAACATAAAGCGGCATCAAAAGATGAAAGGTCTCATAT
This sequence comes from Ensifer sp., assembly GCA_050297115.1. Taxonomy (GTDB): domain Bacteria; phylum Pseudomonadota; class Alphaproteobacteria; order Rhizobiales; family Rhizobiaceae; genus Ensifer_A. The sequence goes on from JBNKQT010000089.1 coordinate 2,354, forward strand.
GTATGGCTTGCGAAGGTCAGCGGTGCCAGACACGCCGTTTTGGTGGTAATCCCCAATTCTTCCTCAAGCTCGCGGATCAGGGTTTCTTCCGGTGTCTCACCTGGCTCCACCTTGCCACCGGGAAACTCCCACAAGCCAGCGAGATTCTTGCCTTCCGGGCGCTGCGCCAGAAGAATACGATTGTCCGTATCAACCAGCGCGCAGGCCGCAACCAGCAGAATTTTACGTTCCTTCGGTTCTTCAGTCATCTGCCCTGCGCCAGTAGCGATATCGATAAGCTTCCTGAAAGCCGAGTTTTGCATAGAGCCCGATCGCAGCACTATTGGTTGCTTCAACCTGAAGCCAGCCGGTTAGCGCACCGCGCAACCGCGCCCACCTGAGCGCGCCTGCGCAAATTCCAAAACCGGCCCCCTGTCGGCGTCCATCTGGCCTCACGGCAACTTCCTGAAGTCCGGCAAGGTTCCCGTCGCGCACACAAAGAGCTACGGCCTGAACAGTTTTGCCCTCAGGCTCTGAAAAGAACATGCCCTTTTCAGGCTCAATCGCCTCAATCATCCGCAGCATCACATCATAAGACGCCGCAAAACGCTCATCCACCTCGGCACAAGCGTCAGCAAAAAGAACCGGATCCTGACTGGGAACAAGATCAACCCCGCCTGCAATACGCTCGTCCGACAGATCGACAATCTGCACAATGCTCTCGGCTTCCGCCTGGAAACCCTGCGCCTTCAGCACATCAACAACATCTGGCGGGCAAAGCGGCGTCTCTTTCACGACGAAAGGAATATTCTTTTCTTCAAAGCTTGTTTCGATCGCCTCAAGACGTGGGGCAATATTGGCCGTATCACCAGGATCAAGTGGCACAAGGCAGTTCGCTCGCCGGGTCAGGTTGCCGGGAGACTGCCGCACCTGCCAACTGCCATCATAGCGCACTTGTTCGGCAGGCCAGGCTCGAAAGCCTGCTGCCTCAAAGCGGCGTACAGTTGGCAGTTTGTTTTTCGCGGCTATGTGCATCAGGGCGGCACTCGTCATTATCAGCTTCTGTAATCGCCGTTGATGGCGACATATTCCTTCGTCAAATCACAGGTGTAGACTGTTGCCTGACCCTGCCCCAAACCCAAATCGACGCGAACGGGAATATCTTGCTGCTTCATCACTGCCGAAGCTGCATCTTCGGAATAGTCCGGGTCCCGCTCGCCATCAACAGCTACGCGCACATCACCAAACCAGATTGCAAGCCGGTCACGGTCTGCCATTTCACCGGCCTTGCCAACAGCCATCACGATGCGGCCCCAATTCGCATCCTCACCTGCAACAGCCGTCTTCACAAGCGGCGAATTGGCTATCGATAGCCCGATCTTCTTGGCAGCAGCATCGCTCTCGGCACCCGTCACAGTGATTTCCACCATTTTGGTGGCACCCTCGCCATCACGTACCACCTGAAGCGCCAGATCTTTCAAAAGTGCGTTCAACGTATCTTTGAAATCCGCCAGAGCGGGGTCAGATGCGCTTGTGATTTTCACCTGACCATCATCTGCCGCAACGCCCGTCGCAAACAGCATCAGGGTATCGGAAGTAGACGTATCGCTATCAACAGTCACGGAATTGAACGATGGACCGACGCCATCAGAAAGCAACGCCTGCAACACGTCTGACGGAATATCTGCATCCGTCACGACAAACGAAAGCATTGTCGCCATATCCGGTGCAATCATGCCCGCCCCCTTGGCGATACCGTTGATCGTCACCTTCACATCGCCAATCACGGCCGTGCCGGTGGCAACCTTTGGATAAGTATCAGTCGTCATGATAGCCTTGGCCGCATCAAGCCAGCCATCAGCATCCGCCTTGGCAGCAATCACATCCAGAACGCCCGCAAATTTGCCGGCATCCAGCGGCTCGCCAATCACGCCAGTCGAAGCCAGGAAAACCTCACCTTCAGCGCATCCAACGGCCGCGGCTGCAGTACGCATTTCAAGCGCGGTCGCCTCTGCACCTTTCTTGCCGGTGAAAGCATTCGCATTGCCGGAATTGACTACCAGCGTGCGCGCAACCCCACCCGACAGATTCTTGCGGCACAAATCCACCGGCGCAGACGGGCATTTCGACTTCGTAAAAACACCAGCAACAGAGGCAGGTCTATCAAAAATCATCATGAGCAGATCGGTTCTGCCCTTGTATTTGATACCGGCCTCTGCCGTTGCCATGCGCACACCGCGCAATGTCGGCATCGAAGGATAGGATTTGGGAGCGAGTGGAGAAACGCCTGAAGACATGACAAGCCCTGCTGGGAAAATTCGGAGCCGGACAATCCGGCTCCCCAATGGAAATTATTGCTGTTCCTTGTTGGCTTCTTCGAAGCCTTTCTTGAGCGCTTCATCGGTAATGTCGATTTCCGTTTCAGCCTTCAATTCGTTCAGCAAAGCGACATAGCGATCGCGAATAACCAGTTGGCGGATCTGATTTTTAACCTGATCGAAGGGTGGCGGTGCAGTTTCGCGCTTGTCTTCAACCTTGATTACATGAAACCCGAACTGAGTTTGAACCGGGGTCTTGGTATATTCACCAACCTCAAGTGCAAAAGCTGCTTCTTCAAACTCTTTGACCATCCGACCAGCTGTGAAATAACCAAGATCACCGCCGTCTGTCTTGCTTGGGCCGGTGGATTTCTCTTTGGCAAGCTCAACAAAATCGCCACCATTATCAAGCTCTTCAATAATGGCCTTGGCTTCGTCCTCGGTCTTTACCAGAATATGGCGTGCGCGCACCTCCATCTCGGGCTTCAGCTCTGCAATTTCCTTGTCATAGCGCGCCTTGATGTCTTCATCGCTCACATCACCGGCAATCTTCTCCCGGAAATAGGAGTTGTGCAGTTCATGCTCGCGCAAAAACTGCATACGGTTTTTGAAGTCAGCCGTTTCATCCAGACCTTCGGATTCTGCCTTTGCGGCAATAACCTTCACATCGATCGCGGCAGAAAGAGCTGCAACACGCTTCTGTTCCGGCGGCAGGTTGGCAAGCTGCGGATCGAGATTGGCGGCGCCCAGAACAATCTCGGATTCGCGAATTTCCACATTACCAACCTTGGCAACAACCGGATCTTCGTCCGCAGCCACACCGGGGGCAATCTGCAATCCGAGTGCCACGCCCAATACCAGCCCGGCCAGTCCCGTCTTTTTCAACATGAGATACCTTTCATCTTCATCTCGGCTTCACCTGCAAGCGCTTCCGCTACCCTCTGGCAAAGCATCATTTTTGACATGATCCGTAGCGTCCGAACGCAGCCTTCTCAAGCCTCATCACGCACAATCACGCAGCTTTGACTTTCACAACGATCATAAGCGGGAAACATCGTCAGCTTCACCGCACTTCAGCGCATAATCTGAAAACCGCTCTTTAAGCCTTGAAAATAAAGGGATTTCGCCCGCATCGCAGCGTATTCACAACTCATTGGCGGGCAACCAGAGTGCCATTTGCCGCAGACGCCGGTGTCAAGTCCCGTTGACATCAAATTCCCCCCCTCTTATCTGTCACGCAACTTCAAGTCCAGAACAGTTTCGGGACAGAAGCAGAATCGGCAAACGCCGAGACAGCTTTCTGTTCCACCCGAAGGATAATTAGAGAAAGGACCATTGGAATGGTCAGCTTTGGCGGTATTGCCAGCAAGATATTCGGCTCGTCCAACGATCGCAGGATCAAATCCTACCGTCCGAAGGTCGCAGCGATTAATGCATTGGAAAACGAAATGCAGGCGCTCAGCGATGGAGAGCTTGCAGCCAAAACCGAAGAATTCAAGGCCATGTTGGCCGAGGGCAAAAAGCTGGATGACCTTTTGATTCCAGCCTTCGCCGTTGTGCGCGAAGCTGCAAAGCGAACGCTCGGCATGCGGCCGTTCGATGTGCAGCTCATCGGTGGTATGATCCTTCATGAGGGCGCCATCTCGGAAATGAAAACCGGTGAAGGTAAAACACTCGTCGCCACCCTCGCCGTTTACCTCAATGCACTTGCCGGCAAGGGCGTTCACGTTGTTACCGTCAACGACTACCTCGCCAGCCGCGATGCTACCCAGATGGGCAAGCTCTATGGCTTCCTGGGTTTGACCACCGGCATTATCGTCCATGGTCTGGATGACGAGCAACGCGCTGCAGCTTACCAATGCGATATCACCTATGCGACAAACAACGAGCTGGGCTTCGACTATCTGCGCGACAACATGAAATATGAGCGCACCCAGATGGTTCAGCGCGATCACTTCTTCGCCATCGTCGACGAAGTGGACTCCATCCTTGTTGATGAAGCACGCACGCCGCTCATCATCTCCGGCCCGCTTGACGACAAGTCCGACCTTTACAACACAATCGACACCTTCATTCC
>JBNKQT010000090.1:0-3748 GCA_050297115.1 Ensifer sp.
CGCATGCGCAGAATTCCATTTTTGTGATCACATTATTGCCCATATTGATGAGTTCTCGGGGTATTTCAGTCCAAATTTCAGAAAGAAAGTGATTGAGACTGTGCCGCTTCGTTGGAGCTTACTCCGAGTGTTTTCCAGAAAGAAATATATATCATGATGTAATATCAATAATATAATAGATATTGCTCTCCTCGATTTATGCTCTTTTGAAGGTGGCTTGCAATTCTGCAAGGTTTATAATATTTGTGATCACGAAATAATGCAGGTTTATGACTGACATACAAAGCCGTCCCGGTCTCTGTCGGTCGCAAGGCATCAAGCGCGAGCACTTCATATGGGCGAAAAATATCAAGATTTGAGCGAAAGCTCCGAGAGCTTTGCTGCGTCTGAGCCAACGATGCAGGACCGAGCCTATGAGGCGCTTCGCAATGCGCTCATTGTTGGAAAACTGCCGCCTGGAAAGGGCATCAGCCTTCGGGCGATGGCAGCGGACTTTGGTGTTGGTGTCACGCCGATGCGTGCGGCAATTGCCAGGCTTTCGGCAGAAAATGCGCTTGCTGTTCGCGACACGCGACGCGTTTCAATTCCGGAAATGACAATGGCGCGTTTCGATCAGCTTATGCAGGCGCGACTGCTTCTGGAACCCACCTGCGCGATCCGCGCGCTCAATGAGATCGATGAAGCGACCCTTGCCCGCATTCGTGAACATGATGAGCGTATGAACGCCAGTTATCAGAGTGGTGACGAGGAACTCTACATGGCGGCGAACTACGCGTTCCACTTCGAAATTTACCGTGCCGGAAATTCGGAAGTGCTCACGCACCTTCTGGAGAGTGTCTGGATGCAGTTCGGTCCTTTCATGCGCAAGATCTATGGCGTGGTGGGGACGACACAGCTCAGTGACAAACATGAAATTGCGATCAATGCGATCGAGCAGCGCGATGTCACGCGTCTGAAGCTCGCAATCGAGGCCGATATCCTCGACGGGATGGATTTGCTCGGTAAATCCATCTTCAAGCAGGAAACAGCTACGTCCTCGCATTCCAGCGACAAACCAAGAATACGTTCAGCGAAAAACAGCGGGTAAGCCCGATCATCGTAAGGGAGAATATACATGGCATCCTCAGCTTCGGCGACTGCGAGCAATCGGATTGTGCGCCCCGCTCTAGAAACACTTCTGGCGGCAGAAAATGCCCGTTATCGTGACGACCGCCCGCTCTCCGCAGCGCGCGCGTCAACCAGCACCAAGGGTGGGTTTTCCGGCGGCGTTCCAATGCATTGGATGCGCGACTGGCCGCAGCCTTTCCCCATGGTTATCGACACGGCGCAGGGCAATAGGCTGCGTGACATTGACGGCAATGATATTGTTGATTTCTGCCTTGGCGACACAGGCGCGATGTTCGGCCATTCGCCAGTGCCGGTGATGCAGGCTATGCGGCGGCAGGAAAGCCGCGGGCTCACATATATGCTGCCTTCAGCCGACGTTGACCGCGTGGGCGAACTTCTGCAGGAGCGTTTCGGCTTGCCCTGTTGGCAGATGGCAGTGACTGCGAGCGATGCCAACCGTTTTGCTCTACGCGCTGCGCGCACGGCAACGGGGCGCAAGCGTATTCTCGTCTTCGATGGTTGCTACCATGGCACCGCTGAAGACACGCTGGTGGATCTCATCGACGGCAAAACAGTGGCGCGGCGCAGCCTCCTCGGGCAAGTGCAGGACATGAGTCTGACGACGGTGATGATCCCTTTCAATGACCGGGCCGCCCTGATGGCTGAATTGTCCAAGAACGACATTGCCTGTGTCATCGCTGAACCGGTCATGACCAATTGCGGCATGATCCTGCCTGAGGATGGGTTCTGGGATTTCCTTCGCGAGGAGACTCGCAAGGCTGGCACGATGCTTCTGTTCGACGAGACCCACACCATATCCACCGGCCCCGGCGGCTATGCCCGCGCGCATCATCTCGAACCGGATTTGTTTGTGGTGGGCAAGCCGGTGGCCGGTGGCCTTCCCGCCGCTGTCTGGGGTATGACGCAAGCAGTAAGTGACCGCCTTTTTGCCGCGCGCCCGGAATCCGAGCATGGCCATTCTGGTATCGGCACGACGCTTGCTGGCAATGCCCTGCAACTGGCCTGCATGCGCGCTACCTTGGAAGAGCTGATGACGCCGCAAAACTACGCACGAATGCTGTCAGGCGCTGAACGTCTGGAAGACGGCATAAAGTCATTGATTGAGCAACACGCGCTGCCTTGGCACACGGCCCGTGTGGGCGCACGGCTGGAGGTTGTCTTCAGTCCTGCACCGGTTACAAATGCAGCCGAAGCACGCGCAGCCGCAGATCAAACACTGGAAAGTGTGCTGCATGTTGCACTCCTTAACCGAGGCTTCCTGCTCACCCCGTTCCACAACATGATGCTTGTCGGCCCTGACACGACCGATGAAGACATCGCAGCCTTCCTTGCCGCCTTCGGCGAGGTTCTGAACCTTTTGCCGCTGGAGGCAGCACAATGAGAAAGATCGAAGCACCCGCACGACCCAAAGCGCCGGACTTGCGCGCATCAGAGACAGAATTGAGGGAGTTTCTAAAGGCCCACCCTGAAATCGAGGCCTTTGATCTCATACTGTTCGATCCGAATGGGATTGCACGCGGCAAGACCCTCCGACGTCATGAAATCGAAGGGGTTTGGGAAAGCGGTCGCAATCTCCCAGGCTCGATCCTGGGGCTGGATGTGACCGGTGAAGATGTTGATGAGACGGGTCTCGTGTGGTCAGATGGTGACGCTGATCGCTGCGGTTGGCCGCTGCCAGGCACGCTTGCACCATCGCTCTGGACAAACCCGCCGCGTGGGCAATTTAGGGTCTCGCTGCATGAGATGGATGGCACCCCTGTCTGGGCAGATCCTCGCCATGTGCTGCAGCGTCAAATCGACATACTTGCCGCGCGCGGCCTCAGTGCGACTGCGGCTTTTGAGCTGGAATTCTATCTGATCGATGGGGAGAAGGTGGGTGACACACCGCAGCCCGCTCGAATGCCGCTTTCTGACACGCGCCCCTTCGGTACCAATGTCTATTGTGTCGAAGAACTCGACCGGCTGGAACCCTTCAGTCGTGACCTTTACCGGGCCGCCGAGGCGCAAGGCTTGCCGGTTGAAACGCTGATCTCCGAATATGCACCCGGCCAGTTCGAACTGACGCTGCATCACGGCGATGTTATGCAGGCAGCAGAAAACCTGCTGGCGCTGAAGCATCTTTTACGCGGCGTTGCGCGGCGTCACGGTATGCAGGCTTGCTTCATGGCAAAGCCCTTTGCCGACCGCGTGGGCTCCGGCATGCATCTGCATGCAAGCCTTTGCGACAGCGATGGCCGCAACCTCTTCGCCGACCGCGAAGGTCAATTATCGTCGGATCTGTTGGCGGCTATCGGTGGCCTTCTTGATACGGTTTCGGAAAGCATGCTGGTTTTGGCACCACATCATAACTCCTGGCTGCGCTTTGGAGTACGCAGCTATGCACCGACAACCCCGAACTGGGGCATCAATAATCGTGGAGTCGCCGTTCGCGTGCCCGCCGGGTCTCCAGGGGGGCGGCACCTGGAGCAACGCCTTGCCGGTGTGGATGCCAATCCCTTTCTTGTGGCTGCCGTGACACTTGCCGCCATGCTGCGTGGCATTGACAGCCAGTGTGACCCGGGCCCCGCAGCTGAAGGCAACGGTGAGGAGGCTGGCGACGCACCCGCCTTGCCACGTAACT
>JBNKQT010000091.1:0-4117 GCA_050297115.1 Ensifer sp.
TAGCCCCAATTGTACATTTTCATGCTCATAGGCCAGGCAAGCGCCGCAGGCATCTGGATGAACGGGCCAATATCCGACCCGCCATATTCCAGCACCATCACCGAATTCTTGCCGTCCTCAGACAACCGGTAGGCCAACGCCGAACCGGCGGAACCTGAGCCAACTATGACGTAATCTGCTTGCATGGTCATTTCGCAATACTCTTGATAGGGAACCTCACGGGGGGCGCGAGGTTTGTTTTATTTGAATGGCAATGAGCTGAGACTAGTCCCCACGCGGATAGCGCTTGTCGTTCTCAAGCACATTGAGATCCATGTGGTTGCGCATGTAGCGCTCGGACGCAGCCTGCAGAGGCTGATAGTCCCATGGGTAGTAGTCGCCATTGCGAAGGGCCGGGTAGACCACCCAGCGGCGGGCTTGGCTTTCGCGCACTTCGGCGTCAAACGCTTCCATGTCCCACTTGGCGTCACGCTTGGCGCGGAAGCCTGCCAGCACATCGGCATAGGCCGGATCGCCAGCAAGATTGTTCATCTCGTTGGGGTCAGCATCCATATCGAAAAGCTGCTCGGGATCGAGCGCGCAGTGGTTATATTTCCACTTGCCTTCGCGGATGCTGACGAGCGGTGCATAGGAGCCTTCGGCAGCATATTCCATCAGCACCGGCGAAGTGCGTTCGGCACCGTTGATCACCGGCACAAGGCTTTCGCCATCGGTCCAGGGCATCACGTCTTCCATGGTAACGCCAGCCAGATCGCAAACGGTGGGCGTTACATCGAGATTGGAAACAGGTGCTTCATGCAGACCCGGTGTCACGCCGGGGCCAGCCACCATCAGTGGCACGCGAGCAGACCCGTCGTAGAAGCTCATTTTGAACCACAGGCCACGCTCGCCCAGCATGTCGCCATGGTCAGAGCAGAACATGATGATCGTGTTGTCCAGCATGCGGGTGCGCTTCAGCGTGTCGATAAACTCGCCCACCTTCTCATCGAGATAGGAGATATTGGCGAAATAGGCACGGCGCGAGCGACGGATGTTTTCAACCGTAATGTCGAAATTCGTGTGGTCGAAGGCATGCATCAGGCGCTGGCTGTGCGGATCCTGCTCGTCATACGGGATGGCTGGAACTTCCGGGTCCAGATGCTCGCAATCCTCATAAAGATCCCAGAATTTGCGGCGCGCAACATAAGGGTCGTGCGGATGCGTAAACGAGGCTGTGATGCACCATGGGCGACGATGTTCATCGTCGTTCTCGCGGGCCATATGGTAGATTTTCTGGTTCGCCATAAAGGCGACTTCGTCGTCATATTCCATCTGGTTGGAAATTTCGGCCACACCGGAATCGGTTACGGAGCCGAGATTGTGATACCACCAGTCAATCCGCTCGCCGGGTTTGCGATAGTCCGGTGTCCAGCCAAAGTCTGCCGGGTAGATGTCTGTCGTCAGGCGATCTTCAATACCATGGAGCTGATCGGGGCCAACAAAGTGCATCTTGCCGGAAAGGCAGGTGTAATAACCCGCATTGCGCAGATGGTGTGCATAAGTCGGGATTGCCGACTGATATTCGGCAGCATTGTCATAAACCCGCGTGCGGCGCGGCAGCTGGCCAGCCATGAAGGAGGCGCGGGCAGGGGCGCAAAGCGGGGAGGACGTGTAGTTGTTTTTGAAACGGGCAGAACGGGCTGCCAGCGCCTTCATATTCGGTGCATGCAGAAAGTCTGCCGGGCCATTGGGAAACAGCGTGCCATTGAGCTGATCCACTATTATTATAAGTATATTCGGCTTACGCTGAGTCATGACGTTACGCGACCTCCCTTGTGTTGAGTCAGTTGTGTTGTGACATAGTCTTCGACCAAGGCGGTCGCTCCACTAATGTCGGTTGAGCCGGAGTTCAAAGCCTGCCGGATGTAAAGACCGTCGATCATGGCGGCCGTGCCCTCGGCAATTGTGGCCGCGCGGGCGGGGCCGCAAAGGAGTTTGAGCGCATCGACGAGATTGGAATTCAGCCTGCGGGCATAGACATTCAAAAGCCGTCTGGTCTCCGGCGAACGCTGTGCCTCGACATAAAAGGCGAGCCACGCGGCGATGGTGACGGGCGTGAACTGCTCTTCGCCAAAGGAGGCATGAATAATGGCGCTGACACGGGCGCGGGGCGTTTCTGCCTTGCGCAATTGTTCCGTTGTTACTTCGGCAAGCTGCCTGAGCAGACTGCGCATGGTCTCAATAAGAAGCTGATCCTTGGAGCCGAAATAGTGGAAGGCAAGCGCAGGCGACACGCCAGCACTCTTGGCAATTTCCTGCATGGTAACCGCCAGCGAGCCATGATCCCCAATGGCTTGCAAAGCAGCATCCACGAGCGCCTTGCGGCGCACTGGCTCCATTCCCACTTTTGGCATTTTTTCTTCTCTCTTTAATGGTCTTATATTTTTGATTGACTGATCAATCAATAAAAAATGACACTGCAATCACCGGCTGCCAAGGTGTTGACTGCAGGTTGCAAAAGACAGCCCGAGAGCGGCGAATTGTCATGAAACCGTCATGCTGGGTTCAGCATTTGTGAATTGTTTGAATGCGAATGTTCTCTCAACTGCGGAAGTTTTTGAGGACTTTATTGTATTGAGTTACGCGGCGGTATCAAACGAGGCGAATGTAACACCTTGCGGTGATGGTCTTTTGTACCTTGCCAAACAGGTCATCGACACGGCCTTTCAGCCTATCGTGGAAACCGTATCGGGCGAGGCCTATGGCTATGAATCGCTGATGCGCGGTTTTAACGAGCTTGGATTTGATAATCCGCATGCGCTGCTGGATGTAATGGCATTGGGTGGCGAGCTGGAGCGGATGGAATATCTGCTGACCTCGCGGGCGCTGGCGAAATTCACGACCCTTCCGGGCTATCAGTCGAAAACGCTGTTTCTCAATCTTGATAACCGTCTTCTGTCGCGCGGCAGCGAACTTTTGGATCGTCTGTTGCCGCACCTGGAGCGCAACAATGTACCTCCTTCTTCCATTTGTTTTGAGCTTTCCGAGCGCAGCGATGCAACGAAAGAGACGGACCTTCATGCACTTTTGACCCGCGCCCGCAACATGGGCTTCAAGCTGGCGCTGGATGATTTTGGCACCGGTTATTCGGAATGGAAGCTTCTGAGCGCCTATGAAATAGACTATCTGAAGATTGACCGGCATTTCATGTCCGGCATCGACACAAATGCTCGCAGCCGCCATCTGGCCAAAAGCATCACCAAGGCTTGCCATGTTATGGGGATGAAAGTGGTTGGCGAGGGCGTGGAAACGGAAGACGAGTTTATCGTTGCCAAGGAATTGGGCATCGACTTTATTCAGGGTTATTTCGTCGCGCGACCGACAACACGCGTTGGCGAACTTGGTAGCGGCTATAGCTACCTTCGTGACATTGGTGTGAACAGTCGGGTTTCGTCCTCTCTGGATGAGTTGCTAATAAGAAAAACAATCGAAAGATTGCCCACGGCCTTTGAAAGCGATCCGGTTGAAAAGCTCTTTGACCTCTTCCGCAATAACCCCGAACAGAGCTACTTCCCCGTACTCAATGCAAATGGTGAGCCGCGCGGTGTCGTGCGCGAGCACCCCCTGAAGCAGTTCATATATCAGCCCTTCGGCAGGGAACTTTTGAACAACAAAAGCTATGGGCGCCTTGTTTCAAACTTTACGGAGCCATGTCCCGTAGTGAGTGTTGAAACGAGAGCAGAAGACCTGATGTCTCTGTTCACAGCCACAAACAAGACGCCCGGCGTAATTCTGACAGAAAACCTGAAATATGCCGGCGTCGTTTCTGCCGAAGCGATGATCAAGATCATGGGCGAAAAGCAGATAAAAGCTGCGCAGGATCAAAATCCGCTTTCCGGTCTGCCCGGCAATCAGGCGATCGGCGAGTTCATGCAGCAAGCAGTGATTGACGGCGATGCCGTCCGCCACTTCTGCTACTGTGATTTCGACTATTTCAAACCATTTAACGATTATTACGGCTTTCAGCGTGGGGATGAGGCTATTTCGCTCTTTGCGCGCCTGCTCAAACGCTATTTTTTCACATCCGGTGTGCTGGTTGGACATGTTGGTGGTGATGACTTCTTCGTGGGGCTGCAAA
>JBNKQT010000092.1:0-1504 GCA_050297115.1 Ensifer sp.
TGCGGCGCGTCATCCAGCGCAAACCAGGCAGCTGCCCCCATACCCAGAAACACAGACAAAAAGAGAAAGTGTTGGCCCCTGCCCGTTTCAGCAATTGCGCCGTTGCGGAAAGTCTCTTTTAGTTGAACCACTGACTTGTGAATGAGCCTGGTTGTCTGTTGCGCAGGCTTTATGCCCCGGGCACGCTTGTCAGCCGAAGCTCCTTCAGCCGCAAGTTTTCCGCCGGGTTTCCAGTGGTCAATTTCCCGAGCTTCTTTTGTGATCGCTGCCGCTTTTTCTTCCCTCGATTGGATTGTCTCTTTTGACATATATCGCTCTACCCAACCGGAGTTCGACGCCCGAAAATTTGCGCGCGTTTTTGGCTACTGCAATTAAACATGCGGAAAGCCCGGCCAAAACAAATTTCTGCACATTTTACGTAAAATGCGACACCAAATTTTGCCGCATTGCACAAATCCACGTTCTGAGAACTTGGCAGCGGCCAATAAATCATATAGCAAATTGCACATCATCTGCGCAGTCCGCTATCGAGGGCGGATATTTCAGCACAATGCCGGAGGACACTATGACCGATAAAAAAGCGGCCATCGATATTGATGGAAATACACATGATTTGAATGTTCGTGATGGAACTGTCGGGCCAAGCGTGATTGACATTGCATCGCTCTACAAAGAAACGGACATGTTCACATATGATCCAGGTTTCACGTCGACGGCATCTTGCGAATCGAAAATCACCTATATTGATGGCGACCAGGGCGTTCTGTTGCATCGCGGCTATCCAATTGATCAGCTTGCGGAAAATGGCGACTTTCTGGAAGTTTGCTATTTGCTTCTTTACGGTGAGCTTCCCACGAAGGCGCAGAAGCAGGATTTTGATTATCGTGTGACCCACCACACGATGGTTCATGAGCAGATGAATCGTTTCTTCACCGGCTACCGTCGTGATGCACACCCAATGGCGGTGATGGTTGGAACCGTTGGCGCACTTTCTGCCTTCTATCATGATTCAACGGATATCACCGATCCGCATCAGCGCATGGTGGCTAGCCTGCGTATGATCGCTAAAATGCCGACAATCGCTGCGATGGCGTTCAAATACCATATCGGCCAGCCGTTTGTGTATCCGAAGAACGATCTGGATTATTCCGCAAACTTCCTTCGCATGTGCTTTGCGGTGCCATGCGAAGATTATGAGGTTAACCCGGTTCTCGCACGCGCGATGGACCGTATTTTCATCCTCCACGCGGACCATGAGCAAAATGCCTCCACGTCGACGGTTCGTCTCGCTGGCTCTTCGGGTGCCAATCCGTTCGCCTGCATAGCAGCCGGCATTGCATGCCTGTGGGGCCCCGCGCACGGCGGCGCTAATGAGGCTGCCCTTAATATGCTTGCTGAAATTGGCACGGTGGATCGCATTCCCGAGTTTATTGAACGCGCGAAGGATAAAAATGACCCCTTCCGCCTGATGGGTTTCGGACACCGAGTTTACAAGAGTTATGAT
>JBNKQT010000093.1:0-3262 GCA_050297115.1 Ensifer sp.
CAGATTGGTGGCTGTGTGATCGTTTTGGAAGGCCATGTACGGTCGGTCAGCCCCACCTGCGGATAAGGCTGATACTTCACACCGGCACTCGGCATACCGTCTTGCGGATTATAAGTCTGTTTAATCATTATCGTCTCGTCTCTTCCCGTGTGCCCGCGCTTTTAACCGATGAAATCCGGTTTGGCGACACATTCAGGCTGTCATCTGGCCTGAAAATTTAAAGTCTGATGGTGATTTTGAAGGAGCGCTTTGCATGCCTGACGGTTTTCGGCCGCCGGGCGCTCCTTCGTCAGACCCGGCAACCGCGTGTAAGGTCGAGAAGAAGAAGCGAGTTTACAGTCCGCGCAACGCCGCCGGCGGCCAATTGCCCCCAAGAAATCATTGCATTATCTGTAGCGAACTGTGTCATCATGCAAACGCATATAACCCGCATAGTCTAATCTGGCAAGCCATCCTGATCATTCAGCGCTTCTGGAACATGACAACATTGCCAACCACTGTCAGCAAAATCCCGCCCACCACCAGAGGACTCCACACGAACCCCTCAAAAATGGTCGAGGCACAAAGCGCAATCACAGGAAAAAGCACGGTGGCATAGCCAGCCCTTGCCGAGCCCGCCCGCGCAACCAGCATGAGGTAGAAGGTGAAACCGGCAACAGATCCAATTGCCGCCAGATAGATCAGCGCCACCCAATAGGAAATCGCCGTCGGCACCACCAGCGCCTGCCCGGTCGCAACAGCGATCAGCAACAACACACTGGCCCCAATTGCCATACCCCAGGCATTGGCTGTCACCGGCGAAATACCCTCCGCGCTGTTTCGCCGTGAGGCCATATTGCCAAACGAGAAGAACAATGTCCCAAGCATCGCCAGCCCCACGCCCTTGATCGTGTCAAAACTGAAACTGATGGCGATGTCCTCCCAAAACAACAGGGTCAAACCGACCACCCCAATCGCACCCGCCAAAAGCGATTGCTTTCTGATCGGGTCTTTGAAGAAAAGAAGCGCATTGATGACGTTGAAAATGGACGCCAGTGAAAAGACGACCGACACCAGCCCTGACGGAATGAGAGCGGTGGCACTGTAAAGCCCGATAAAGTTGAAGCAGAACAAACATAACGCCTGCATCACCACAAACCGCCACATGTGTGGTCTTTTCAGCTTGCCCAGGACAGCCAGGCCGCCAATCATCATCACCGCGGCAAGTGCAAAGCGGAAGAAAATCGAAACGACAACCGGCACCTCACCCAATTCAAAGGCAATGGCGATCCATGTTGTTCCCCAAATGAGAACGGTTGCGATAAACAAGGCGGCGGTCACGGTGGCTCCTGTAGCAATTGTTGAACTCGCCAGCACCACCTAGCGCTTCGCCCCGGCGCCCTCTTGCACAATCTTGCGGTAATCGCAGCGGCAATACTTTCCTTGTTAAACGGGAGCAGCTAGAAATTTGTCCATGCGACCCGCCATCAGAGACTTTTTGGGCCAATGCCCCACCGTTTCGGTTTCCACGCGCCTTGATCTTGGTGCGGGCAGCCAGCTGACGGTTTGGGAAAATGACGCTGGCCGAATTTCCTATGATGGTCCGGAAGGCCATGTCTTTTGCCTTTACCTGAAGGGCGGTACGAACACATACCGCCTCGACAAAGGCGCGCGCTGCGGCTGGCCCGGCGCAGTTTGCCTTTTACCGGAAGGCCACAGGTCAGAATGGTCAATTGAAGGCTATTGCCAGTTCCTGCATTTCTACGTGCCAGACCGTATCCTGCGTGCCACCTATTCTCGCATACACGACCGGGACTCGCGCCTTCTCGACCCGCGCGACATGACCTTCGTGGAAGAGCCGGAAATGGCTCACACCCTGGCCCGCATGGTCACGGTCCTCACTAGCGGTGACGTCCTGGAAGCCGATACAGCAATTGCCAATCTTATTGGCCTGCTGCCCGGTCGCTCTCTTCAGGTACGTGGAGGCCTCACCCCGCGCGTTTTGCGAAACATTGACGCTTATATCGACGCCAATATCGAACATACCATCCGCCTCGACACACTTGCCGAAATTGCCGATCTCTCCGAGTTCCACTTCCACCGCATGTTCCGCCAGTCGCGCGGCGTCGCACCGCACGAATGGGTTACCATGCGTCGTATGGAAATGGCCAAATCGATGCTCAGATCATCCGCTCCAATCGCCGGAATTTCTTCCGCCTGCGGATTTTCAAGCCAAAGCCACATGACCCGCACCTTTGCAAAGCACTGCGGAACCACGCCTGCAAAATACCGGCGACTGGCACTGTCGCCCTGAGCGTCAACCATCCCAATGCATCATATAAAAGCGGCACTATACTTTTCGCCTCTTAACATGTAGAAGCGCGCTAACACTTATGCCGCAGCGCGAGGCCGCGCATGATGCGGACCAATTCCGAAAGAAAACTACATGACTCTGATAAATGGTGCAGCAGCCCCGCTCGCCAGTGCGCTTGAAAAGCGTGGATACGCCCAATTGACTCCTGTGCAGGAAGCCGTGCTATCGCCTGACCTTGCCGGTCGCGATGCGCTCGTTTCCGCCAAAACCGGCTCTGGTAAAACGGTCGCCTTCGGCCTTGCCATCGCAGCCGATATTCTGGGAGATGCCGCCCATTTCGGCCCTGCCGAAGCACCACTTGCACTTGCCATCGCCCCCACCCGCGAGCTCGCTATGCAAGTCGCCAACGAGCTCACGTGGCTCTATGGCGAAGCCAGCGCAAAAATTGCCACCTGCATTGGCGGCATGGATGCACGCAACGAACGCCGCGCACTGGAACGTGGTTGCCACATCGTTGTCGGCACTCCGGGCCGCTTGCGTGATCATATCGGCCGCGGGTCGCTGGACCTCAGCAATATGAGCGCCGTCGTCCTGGACGAAGCAGACGAAATGCTCGACCTCGGCTTCCGGGAAGATCTCGAATTCATTCTCGAATCCGCCCCCACAGACCGTCGCACGCTGATGTTCTCCGCCACCGTGCCAAAGTCGATTGCGACACTCGCAAAGACCTATCAGCGCGACGCACTCCGCATCACTACGGCGGCAGAAGACAAGCAGCACAGCGACATCGAATACCGCGCACTGGTTTGCGCAGCCCCAGACCGAGAAAATGCCATCCTCAACACGCTGCGTTATTACGATGCGCCCACGGCCATCGTTTTCTGCTCCACGCGTGCAGCCGTTTCACACCTCACATCCCGCTTTTCCAACCGTGGCTTCCCGGCTGTTTCCCTTTCTGGTGAACTGACC
>JBNKQT010000094.1:0-4140 GCA_050297115.1 Ensifer sp.
AAATATCCCACCGGGACTAAGTGGCCCGACGGCCTCACCATCCACCACCGCCGTGAGATGGATGATGTGCAGCGCGAACTTCGCGACATTCCCGGTGTCACCGTTCTCATTTACGACCAGACCTGCGCTGCCGAAAAGCGCCGCCGCCGTAAACGCGGCACATTCCCCGACCCGGACAAGCGCGTTTTTATCAACGAAGCCGTGTGTGAGGGCTGCGGCGACTGCGGCGTGAAATCCAACTGCGTTTCCATCCAGCCGGTGGAAACTGCCTTTGGTCGCAAACGCAAGATCGACCAATCAAGCTGCAACAAGGATTTCTCCTGTCTTGAAGGCTTCTGTCCCTCCTTCGTGACCGTGCATGGCGCAGAGCTGCGCAAGGCCGAAGCCAAGGTGACAAATGCGACGGGTTTTGACGCGCTTTTCGACAAACTTCCATCTGCCCCGCTCGCCTCGCTGGACAATGGCTGGGCCGCCATCATCACCGGCATCGGTGGCACCGGCGTTGTCACCATCGGCCAGATTTTGGGCATGGCCGCCCATATTGAGGAAAAGGGATGCGGCCTGATCGACATGGCGGGTCTGGCACAAAAGGGCGGGGCGGTTGCCACCCACATGCGCATCGCAAAAACACCGGAAGACATCACCGCAATCCGCATTCCCGCCGGTGGCTCCAGCCTCATTCTCGGCTGTGATATTGCAACCTCAGCCACCAAAAAAGTGCTCTCCACGGTCACAGAAGACAAAACCCTCTTCCTCGCCAATACCGCCGAAATCATGCCCGGCAGTTTTACCCAGAATCCGGACTACGATTTCCCCGCAGAGCTGATGAAAAAGACCATCCGCAAGGCGGCAGGCGAGGGCAAAACGCGCTTCTTCGATGCCGACGAAGCCGCCCGTCAGCTCTTCGGCAATGCGCTCGCCGCCAACATGTTCATGCTCGGCTTCGCCGCTCAGCTTGGCGGCCTGCCGGTTGGCACGGATGCGGTGGAAGAAGCAATCGGCCTCAATGGGCAGGCTGTCGACATGAACGTTTCCGCCTTCCGCTGGGGCCGTGTCGCCGCTGAAAACCCGGAAGCCGTCCTCGATCTCTATCGCGAACACATCCACCCGCATCATATTGAGGAAACGCTGGACGACGTCATCACTCACCACCGCGATTTTCTCACCGCCTATCAAAACAAACGCTACGCCCGCCGCTTCGAGCACGCTATCGCCCTGATTGGCAAACGCGAGGCAGATGTGACCGGCGATGCAGGCCCCGTCACGCTTGCCGCCGCCAAAAGCCTCGGCAAACTCATGGCCTACAAGGACGAATACGAAGCCGCGCGCCTCTTCACCAATGGCGACTTCATGAAGAATCTTTCCGAGCAATTTTCCGCGTGGGACAGCCTCGAATTCCACATGGCCCCGCCGGTCTTTGCGAAGAAAGACAAACACGGCCACCTGATGAAAACGAGCTACGGCCCGTGGATGCTGAAGGCGATGGGCTGGCTTGCCAAACTCAAATTCCTGCGTGGCACCCCGCTGGATGTGTTTGGCCGTTCTGAAGAACGCAGGATAGAACGTGAGCTGATTGGCGAGTTTCAGGCGCTTCTCACCCGCATAGCGCCAGCCCTGACGAAGGAAAACGCCGAGACTGTCGCGGAACTTCTAAGCCTGCCTCAGAAAATGCGTGGCTTTGGCCATGTGAAGGAAAAGGCCGTGAAGGATGTGCGGACGAAGATGGCGGCGCTTGAGGGCAAGATTTTCTCTCCGAAAGAGACCCCGGAACCGGAATCTCAGCGCCCTGAGGCTGCTGAGTAAACGCCAGCGCCCAGCAATATAGTTAAATTTCCGTTTAGCTCATTTGGAGTATGACGGAAAATTTTGAGCGTTCTATTTTTACCTCCTGCGAAGTGGGTCCGCTGTTCTGATCCACGGTTTTGGGAGTATTTGAAAATGAAATTTGGAGCCTTAATGATTATTCCGTTTCTGCTCGTGGGCGGAACGGCTAGTGCCTCATCACTTGTAGCGACCATTGTAGATGCGACGCCCACCGTTGTGGATTCAGCGCATGATGCATTCTGGGTGGAAGAAACGGCAACATCGACCGGCGGTGCTTATAAGATTCACAACAACACCTCGAACCTGACGTTGCTCGGCTTTGGTGTCACAAACCCGAACACGGCCAGCGTTGCACATATTGATGCAAACGACTCTTTCGGTTTTGTGACTTTCACCAACTCCACCGCCGATTTTTGGGAAGCCTTCAATCTGAGTGCCGGCAACTGGGGCACGGCAGATCTATGGGCCGACTACTACGGAACTTATGCGACCGCCCAGCAACTCTATGGTGACATTGGTACAGCGCTTGGCGGTGATGGTTATGCCAACTACTACCAAATGCTGGACGCAACGGGGTTGGAGCCGGGCGAGGACGGTTGGGACTTTAACTTCTCTTATGCCGTTCCTGCATCGTCGCTCTTCGGCATTGCTGTTGATGGCAATAACAGCACATTCGCCTTCATCACAGGGCAGGTTGTTACACCCACAACCACCGTTCCAGTACCGGCAGCGCTGCCATTGCTGGTGGGTGGCATGGGAGTTCTTGGGTTCGTTGGCGCCCGCCGCCGCAAAGCTCAGGCATAAAATTTGACAAGGATGAGCGGCCCTAACGGTCGCTCACCTCCCAACGTGGATTAATCCACGGCTCCTGGTTGGAGCGCGGCAAACGATCTTTTCCGAGAATATGGTCCGCTGCCTTTTCTCCGGTCATAATCGATGGTCCGTTGAGGTTGCCGTAAGTGACATGCGGGAAGATTGAGCTATCCACCACACGCAGACCTTCCACGCCAATCACCTTGGTGTCGAGATCAACCACCGACATGGGGTCGTTTGCGTCTCCCATCTTGCAAGTGCCACACGGATGGTAGGCGCTTTCGAGATGTTCGCGCAGGAATTCGTCGATCTGTTCATCCGTCTGGCAATTTTCGCCGGGCTGGATTTCTGGCCCGCGGAAATCGTCGAAGGCCTTCTGGGCAAAGATTTCTCGGGTGAGCCGCACCGTGTGGCGGAACTTCACCCAGTCTTCTTCCGTGCTCATATAATTGAATTTGATCACCGGATCGTCCTTGATATCCGGTGAGCGCAGCGTTACCGAGCCACGCGATTTCGAATGGTTGAAGCCCACATGCACCTGGAAGCCATGGCTCTTGGCCGCTGCCTTGCCGTCGTAGGAGATGGCAACAGGCAGGAAGTGGAACTGGATATCTGGCTGGCGCACGCCGGGGGCCGAGCGCACAAAGGCGCAGCTTTCAAACTGGTTGGATGAGCCGAGACCCGATTTGGTCAACAGCCACTGTGCGCCCGCCACACCCTGCCAGAACCAGGGCAGCCATGAGTAAAGCGACACGGGCTTGGTGGAGACCTGCTGGAAGTAATATTCCATATGGTCTTGAAGGTTTGCGCCCACGCCGGGCCGGTCGGCAATAACCTCAATGCCCATTTCCTGCAGATGCGCTGCAGGGCCAATGCCGGAATGCATGAGGAGCTTGGGTGAGTTGAAGGAGGAGGCCGACAGGATCACTTCCTTATTGGCGCGCACGATCTCGATTTTGCCGTTGCGTTCCACTTCCACGCCAACCGCGCGCGTGCCTTCGAAGACAACCTTGCGGGCATAGCAGCGGTAGAGGCTCACATTATCGCGCTTCATCGCGGGGCGCAGATAGGCATTGGCTGCAGACCAGCGGCGACCATTGTGCACGGTCTGCTCCATCAGACCGAAGCCTTCCTGCTTTTCGCCGTTATAGTCTTCCGTGGTTTCAAAACCGGCCTGTTTGCCAGCCTGAACAAAAGCGCGCACCAGCGGATTGGTGGCAGGCCCGCGTTGCACGTGCAGAGGACCGTCAGTTCCGCGCCACCCCTCGCGCCCGCCATGCGAAGTTTCCATGCGTTTGAAATAGGGCAGCACATCGGCATAGTTCCAACCGCGCGCGCCAAGGTCTTCCCAGCGCTGATAGTCTTCCTGCGAACCGCGCACATAAACGAGGCCATTGATGGAGGAGGAGCCACCAATCACCTTGCCGCGCGGTGCGGTTATGCGGCGATTGTTGAGGTTCGGTTCCGGCTCCGACATGTAGCCCCAATTGTACATTTTCATGC
>JBNKQT010000095.1:0-3873 GCA_050297115.1 Ensifer sp.
GCCCTCAATGCGATGACACGCACTGCGCTAGAGGCGGCATTTGTGGATGAAACGACGCGGGCAGCGCTTATGGCCAAACTTTAGCGTGGAGACTTCACCGCAATTGCTTGCGGTGGCGGATCAATTGGCTAAAACAAATTCAGAAACGTTGTTTAAAGAGGGCAAATATTATGGACGGCGCAACAGTTATCGATCATCCGCTGGTGCAGCACAAACTGACGATCATGCGCCGCAAGGAGACCTCGACGGCGAGCTTCCGTCGTCTGCTCCGCGAAATCTCCACCTTGCTCTGCTATGAAGTTACCCGTGACCTCGACCTGACCTACGAGACGATTGAAACACCGATCCAGGAAATGCAGGCACCGGTTCTTGAAGGCAAGAAGCTGGTTTTTGCAACAATCCTGCGCGCTGGCAACGGCCTGCTGGAAGGTATGCTGGACCTGGTGCCCGCAGCGCGCGTTTCACATGTGGGCGTCTATCGCGACCATGATACTCTTGAGCCTGTTGAATATTATTTCAAGGCGCCAGAAAGCCTCTCTGAACGGCTCGTTATTGTTGTTGATCCGATGTTGGCGACGGGCAATTCCTCAATTGCTGCCGTCGACAAGCTGAAAGAGCGCGGCGCCAAGAATATCCGTTTTCTGTGTCTTCTTGCAGCACCGGAAGGCATCAAGAACTTCAATGAGGCCCACCCGGATGTGCCGGTCTTTACCGCTGCTGTGGATGAATACCTGAACGAAAAGGGTTATATTGTGCCGGGTCTCGGTGATGCGGGTGACCGCATGTATGGCACCAAGTAATCTTTACCTCTCGGCAAGCATAGAGTGAAGTCATGTGTTAACCAGCGCTGCAATTATGCCGCGTTGTGACACATTCTGGCCGAATTTATTTCAGGTTTCATAAGGAATTCCCCCGACTATGCTTCCCAAAAACGGGGAAGAAAACATGTCCAGAATTATGCTTTTCGCGGGGGCGATTGCAATTGGCGCAGCATACTTTGGAAGCAATGCTGACGAATTTGTAACTGCGTTCAAAAATGCTCGGAATGCAGAACCGAGTGCATCTGTGGCTCCTCCAAACAGCACCGCAAGCACACCGGAGCAGGTGAGCCTGGGGCCTTCAGGCAGCGAGATATTGAAGGCGGATCAGCGCGGACATTTTCTGGCGAATTTCAAGGTGAACGGGCGCAATATCAGCGGGCTTGTGGATACAGGCGCAACCTTTGTGGCGATGAACGAGCGGACTGCGCGCAAAGTAGGTATCAGCATTTCCGGCCTGGATTTCATCTATGCGGTCAACACCGCAAATGGCAAAACCGAAGCCGCCCACATCAATCTTAATCGCATGGAGCTTGGCTCAATCAGGGTGCGTGATGTTGAGGCATTCGTTCTGCGAGACAATTCGCTCGGCGACACAATTCTAGTGGGAATGAGCTTTATGCGGAAACTTGAATCGTTCAAGATTGAGGGCGACGCGCTTTACCTCAAAAACTGACCTTTGAGATGAGAACATCACGGGGCTCTTGCGGCCCCTCCCCTATGACATAGTTTTTCAGGATACTATCTCGCGCTGCCTTTGCTTCATCGTCGCTAGCCGCGTGAACGGTGGCGATTGGCTGGCCTTTTTGAACTTCCGTGCCCAACGGCAGGATATTGCTGATGCCAACACTATAGTTGATCGCGTCGCTCGGTCGACGGCGCCCGCCCCCGAGAACAACCACATCCAGACCTAAGTCCCTCGCATTGCATGACTTCAAAACACCATCGCATGCAGCCAGCACCGGCAGGATGACAGGCGCTTTTGGCAGGTAAGCCTCGGCCTTCTCGACAAAATCTGAGGGACCGCCCAGCAATGTGACCATACGTGCAAAATGCTCAAGAGCCTTGCCGCTTTCAAGCGCCCGGCGTGCGGCAGCCAGAGCCGCGTCTTCATCACGCTCAACGCCTGCAAGGACCAGCATTTCTGCGGCAGTTGCCATAACAGCTTCGTCGATCCGCGTTCCGTCCTTCATTCCGGCCAGATAATCAATGCAATGTTTGACCTCGAGTGCATTGCCTGCCGCATCTGCCAAGGGCTCGTTCATGTCGGTCAGAAGCGCAGTGGTTTTGACGCCTGCGCCATTGGCAACATCCACCAGGGAGCGCGCCAAGGTCTGTGCATCTTCCTGAGAGGACATGAATGCGCCATTGCCAACCTTCACATCAAGGACAAGGCTCTGAAGACCCGCCGCAAGCTTTTTGGAGAGAATGGAGGCCGTGATAAGCGGGACGCTATCAACCGTCGCAGTTACATCGCGAATGCCGTAGAGCTTGCGGTCGGCAGGGGCTAGTTCTGCAGTTTGTCCGATGATGGCGCAGCCGACTTCAGCCACAACCTTGTGCAGCATTTCTTCTGATGGGCTTGTATTGTAGCCGGGAATGGAATCGAGCTTGTCCAGCGTTCCGCCAGTGTGACCGAGACCGCGACCGGAGATCATGGGGACAGCAAGGCCGCAGGCCGCCACGATGGGTGCCAGCATGAGCGATACATTGTCACCCACCCCGCCAGTGGAGTGCTTATCCACGATTGACCTGCTCTCCTGCGGCCATGTGAGGACATCGCCGGAGTCGCGCATCGCCAAAGTGAGTGCGACAATCTCGTCCTTTTCCATGCCGTTAAACCAAACAGCCATGGCAAAGGCAGCAATCTGACCTTCAGACAAGGAACCATCGGTGATACCGGACACGATCTCGCCGATTTGCTCGGCACTCAGATGGCCAGCATCCCGCTTGATCCTGATAATTTCCTGAGCCAGCGACATGGTGAACCCTTAATAGGCAGCGGTGTTTTCTGCACCTTCTTTGCCGTCGAGCACGGCCAGAATGTCTTTCAACAGGCCCGACGCACCGAAGCGGAAAGTTTCAGGCGTTGCCCATTCAGGCCCCATGATTTCATCCGCAATGCCGAGATAGATGCCCGCATCGGTCACGCTGCGCACGCCGCCTGCGGGTTTGAAGGCTGCGGGACGTCCGCAGTCACCTATTTCTTCCAGCATAATGCGCGCGGCTTCCGGCGTGGCGTTGACAGCGACCTTGCCGGTGGATGTCTTGATGAAATCGGCACCAGCCTCCAGCGCGATCTTTGAAGCGCGGCGGATCAAGGCGGGGTCTTGCAGCTCGCCCGTCTCGAGGATCGTTTTCAGGCGAACCGGCGCGGTGCAGGCGGCCCTTACAGCTTCCACCATCTCGCGCACGGCGGTCTCGTTTTCACCAAGCAGCGCCTTGTATGGGATAACAAGATCGATTTCGTCGGCGCCGTCTGCAATGGCCTGCTTTGTTTCACCCAGCACTTCATCAAGCGGCTGATCGCCGGAGGGGAAATTTACGACCGTTGCGATTTTGACCGCGTGGCCTTTCCCCAGGATACCCCGGGCCTGGGCGACAAAGCGCGGCCATATGCATATGGCCGCCGTATTGCCGTGAGGCGTTTGCGCTGTTGCGCAGAGGGCGTCGATATCCTCGGGCGTGCAATCATCGTTTAGGTTGGTGAGGTCCAGAAGCGAAAGTGCCTTGGCCGCGATCTGTTTGGATGTTTCGGTCATTGTCACGCTCCCGACGCGATCATTTCTTTCAAAATTGTGGCGAGCCTCGCGCCGCCGACAGGGGCCATATCCTTGGTTTCCTCATGGCTCAATTCACCGCCAGTCATGCCAGCCCCGTAGTTTGTGATCACAGAGGCAGCGACAACCCGCATACCCAGAAACCGGGCCAGAATGACCTCTGGCACAGTAGACATGCCAACGGCATCGGCCCCCATGGTGCGTGCCATGCGGATTTCGGCCGGGGTCTCAAAGCTCGGGCCGGAGAACCACATATAGACACCCTCGCCCAGAGG